>NZ_JAAFYV010000043.1:0-46167 GCF_011770055.1 Rhodococcus sp. B10
GACCCCCGCCGCCGAGGAACCCACCTCCCGGCCGCATGCCGCCGCCGCGCAGGCCCGACGGCCCGTCCCCGGAGGGCACCCAGATCATCCGACGCGACGGCCGCCCGTCGGCGCCGCGTCCCGGCCCGAGCGGACCACAGGCCTGGTCGCAGGCGCCCGAGCCCGATGCGTTGTCCCGAGGACCCAACCCGACCCGAAGCTACTCACGTAACGATCAGCAGGGCGTGCAGTACGCGCCACGGCAGACCCCGCAGCCGTACGTCGACGAACCCCCGCGCCGCCAGCCACCGCGCCGTGAACCACCCCGTCGTGAGCCCCCTCGTCGCGGAGCACCGCCACCTCCGGCACGGCCGTCGCCGCCGCGTGCGCGCAGGAAACGACACTGGGGTCGACGGTTCGGCGTGACGTTCCTCGTCCTGCTTCTCGCCCTCGGCGGCCTCGTCTACTACGTCGACAGCTCCCTGACGCGCGTAGACGCACTTCCGGAGTACAGCGGCCGCGTCGGCGACACTCCCGGCACCAACTGGCTGCTCGTGGGATCCGACAGTCGCACCGGGCTCACGCCCGAGCAGGAAACGGCGCTTGCGACGGGTGGCGAGGTAGGGCCGAGCCGCACCGACACGATCATCATGATCCACATCCCCGAGGGAGGCGGACCGTCGACGATGGTCAGCCTGCCGCGAGACTCCTACGTGTCGATCCCCGGTTACGGACAGGACAAGCTGAACGCGTCGTTCGCGTTCGGTGGCCCGCCGCTGCTGGTCCAGACGGTCGAGGAAGCCACGGGCGTCCACATCGACCACTACGCCGAGATCGGATTCGGCGGGTTCGCGGGCATCGTCGACGCCATCGGCGGTGTGGACGTGTGCCTGCAGAACGCCATCTCCGACCCGCTCGCCGGCATCGATCTCCCGGCAGGCTGCCAGGAACTCGCCGGGTCGGAGGCGCTCGGTTTCGTGCGGTCGCGTGCGACGGCCCTCGCCGACCTCGACCGGATGAACAACCAGCGACAGTTCATGTCGGCCCTGTTGGCGAAGGCGACGAGCCCGTCGACCTTCCTCAATCCGCTTCGGCTGTGGCCGCTCGTGAAGGACACCGCGTCGTCGATGAGCGTCGCCGAAGGTGACCACATCTGGAATCTCGCCGGTCTCGCGTGGGCGATGCGCGGTGACCTCGTCACGACCACCGTGCCGGTCGGCGGATTCGAGGATTCCGACGTCGGAAACGTGCTGTTGTGGGACGACGATCGTGCGTCGCAGTTCTTCGACGCGCTGGCACAGGACCGTCAGATTCCGGAGGAGCTTCGCACTTCGGGGCCGTAGGAGTAGCGTTACTTCCATGTCCTCCAACGGCTTTCACGAACTCCTGCGGGAGCAGATCGGCCACGAGTTCACGGCGTCGCAGCAGTACGTCGCCATGGCGGTCTGGTTCGACTGCAACGATCTACCGCAGCTGGCGCGACGGTTCTACGCGCAGGCGACCGAGGAGCGTGGCCATGCGTTGATGATGGTTCGGTACCTCATCGACAGAAAAGTCTCGGTCGTCGTGCCGCCCATCGGCGACGTGGCGTCCGAATTCGCCACGGTCGGCGAGGCCGTCGAACTCGCGTTGCGTCAGGAGGAGACCGTCACCGACCAGATCACCGCATTGGCGCAGTCGGCGCGTGAAGGCGGGGATTACCTCGGTGAGCAATTCGTCCACTGGTTCCTGCAGGAGCAGGTCGAGGAGGTAGCGAGCATCCGCAGCCTCGTACGGATCGTGCACCGAGCCGGTACCGACTTCTTCGACGTGGAGCAATACGTGGCGCGCGAAAGCGTCACGCGGAAGAGCCGCGGCACGAACGCTCCGAAACAGGCAGGAACCGTATGACCTGTTTTCGCTGGTAGAGGTAAAGAATTAGGCGGGTCTTATTTAGGGAACGTTGACCTCAATAAGGCCGAGCTTGGATGACAACGCCCTCTGACCAGCATATTCTCGTCGCCATGAGCGCAGACATCAAGGAAACGACCCACTCGAAATTCCACGCACTTCTTCGCGATCAGGTTCGCAACGAATTCAATGCGTCGCATCAGTACATTGCGACCGCCGTGTATTTCGCGAACGTCGACCTGCCGCAGCTGGCAAAGCACTTCTATGCGCAGGCCGTCGAAGAGCGCAACCACGCGATGATGATCATCCAGTACTTCCTGGACCGCGACATCACCGTCGAGCTCACCGGAGTCGACGCCGCGAAGACCGTCTTCACCGACGCACGCGAGCCGATCGCCCTCGCCCTGGCGCAGGAAGAGACCGTCACCGAACAGATCGTCAACCTCGCGAGCACCGCACGCGAAGAGGGCGACTACCTCGGCGAGCAGTTCATGCAGTGGTTCCTCAAGGAGCAGGTCGAAGAGGTCGCCAGCATGAAGACGCTGCTCAACGTCGCAGATCGCGCCGGCCACAACCTGTTCGATCTCGAGCAGTTCGTCGCCCGCGAGTACAGCAACAACGTGCCCTCCGACACCGGCGCACCGAAGGCTGCCGGCGGCGCGATCTGATGTGCCTCCGGCGCTCGTGAGTGGGAATGTAGAGCGGGCTGTACATTCCCACTCACATGCGCGAAGCGCCTAACGCAATGTGACCTGACGAGAACGCAATCCGTCACGTGAGCGTCGCTGCTCCGAGGTCAGCGGCGCATCGTCGGCCAGGGCCTCGGACAGCTTCGCGCCGAATTCGATTGTCGGCGTAGCCCATTCGGTCGGATGCATCTCGGGATCCAGATCGAACACCGGCACGAGCAGACCGTGCGTTCGGAACGATCCCGCATAGCGAGACCCCTCACCCAGCGACAGATCGCCTGCCGCGTGCAGCCGAGCCAGCGCGAGCATCAGATCGTCCTCGCTCTCCGGCCGCACCCACCTCAGATGCGCCTTGTCACCCGCGTCGACCCACCACGCCGCCACCAGGCCCTCGCCTTCCAAGCGTGCCGACGGCATGATCGCCTGGTTGGCGCGTTCGACGGTCGCTGCGACATCGGGTGCAGGAGAGGCGCTTTCGGGAATCCACCAGTTGAAGTCCTGGTGCACGGTGATGTCGAGCTCGCCGACGGAACCCAGAACCTCGCCGATCGGCGCCGTGTTCCCGTCGGGATTCGCTGCTTCGAGCGACTCACCCGCCTCGGCACCCGCAGCCCACCGCAACGCGCTCGACAGATCGGCTGCGACGTTCGGCGAATGCGCCTGAACCTGCAGCGCCGCATAGCCTTTCGTCGCACCATCCTCGTCGCGCGTCAACGCCGCGACCGCACCGGGAAGAACCGTCGCGATCGTCACCGTACGGCCGTCGACCTCGACGGGCGCAGTAGCCGACGGCACGAATTCACGTAGCGCGACGAGATCGCACTCGGCAGCGACACCTTGGAACGGGCGTACCGGCGCGGCAGCCGCGTTCCGACGGTCGGCCTCACGCTGCGCCAGCAGCGCGGCTCGGTTGCTGCCCTGCTTCGGACCACTGTTTCTTTTGCTCTTACCCACGCCCGAAACTTACACGCTATGCCTCCACCCAGGTCATTCCGCAGGCTCCACTCCCGCCTCCAGCCATTCGCGAGTCCGGCCCGGATTGTTCGTCGCGATCCACCCCACACCGAGTTGCCTGCACAGTTCGACGTCGTCCTTCTCGTCGACCGTCCAGCAGTACGTCGCACGTCCCGACGCGGCCGCCCGATCGACGATGCTCGGACGCTCGCGCAACGTGGCAATCGACGGGCCGACGGCGGTCGCACCTACGGTCGTCGCCGCGCCGCCACCGAGGTAGTACGACGCGTCGCCCAGCAGAACCGTCGGAAGCAACGGCGCCGAGCGGCGGATTCGCCAGACGGCGGACGGCGCGAACGACATGATGACCGCACGCGAATGATCCGCGGATGCCGGTTGCGCGAGACCGAAACGATGCAGCTCGGCCAGCACCTTCGCCTCGATCAGGCTGCCGAATCGCACAGGATGCTTGGTCTCGATGAACAGCTTGGTGGGCTTGCTGGTCCAGCTGAGCACCAGCTCGATCAGGTCGGACAGGGTCAACAGTTCCGCCGGCTCGCTGTCGTCGCCGTAGTCGAACGTCTTGAGCGTGTCGTACGACAGTTCGCTTACGATGCCGGTGCCGTTGGAGGTGCGGTCGACGCGGCGGTCGTGCACACAGACGATGTGCCCGTCCCGGGTCAACCTGACGTCGCATTCGAGCCCGTCGGCACCTTCGCGCAGCGCGAGATCGTACGCGGCAAGCGTGTGTTCCTTCTTCTCCGCCGACGCGCCGCGATGGGCGACGACGAACGGTCCACGGCGTCCCGACGTCATGACGCGGTCACCTCGTCGCGCGCGGGTTCGGTCTTACGCGAGGTGTCCACGACCCACCGCGTCGGCGCGGGCCTGTCCGCACCACGCAAGCTGCGACTCTCGACGTCGCGCACGAGCCGCAGAGTGAAAAACGCCATGCCTGCGCCGACGAGGGCCAACAGTGCGGAGAACAGCACGCCGTCGGCCTGTGCTTGCAGGGAATCGCGGGTGCGCCACAGCGCCGCGCCGAGAATCAAGACCCAGTTCACGGTCCAGCTCGCCCACCAGAGACGAACCAGCATTCGCAGCCGATGTCGGTCGCTACGGCCTCGGACGTCGACCAGTTCGGTGAGAAAGACGCCCGGCAGAACCAGCGACACAACCGGAACCAGGCACCCGAGAAAAATCGTCCGGCCGCTGCGTGGATCGCGGGATCCCGCCCGCGCATAGAAGTCACGACGGCGTTTCACGAGCCAGCAGGTCGACGCGACAGCAGCCGCGATACCGATGACGATTGCCGAGACCTCGGCGAACAGAACGAGAGCGTCGGACGTGACGAGTACCGTGCGGTCGATCAGACGCGTCCGGTTGTACAGCAGAATTCCGTAGCGGACGAGCTCGGCCACGAACGCGAGCAGCAGCAGCGCCCCGGTCAGAACGAGCAGTCCCGACGCCGACCGAGCCCACCGGTCCAGCCGGGAGACGTGGTCGTCGGGCCGGGAAACCGGGTGGTCCAGCAGTCCCCAGCGCGGCATCTCGTCGTACCGCGGTGTCGTCCTCGGACGGCGGACCGTGCGACGCGGCGGCCTGGTCCCGCTTCTCGGTGTGCGCGCAACCCACTTGAAGTTGCGAATGCCCTGCGCAGGGGCCTGAGCCGACACCGGTGACAGCAGAACTCCATGGCATCGCGGGCACCACACCGCAGGCGCAGTCCCGACGGGCCACCGTGTGGCACAGCGGGCGCAGACCTGGAATGCGGACACTAGAAGATCTTTGCGTCGTCGGCGCCGTCGTCACGCACGAGAGGCCGGCCCGCGACCTGCCAGCCGACCATGCCGTCGTCGACGTTGACCGCGTCGTATCCGATCTGCTGGAGATACTCGACGACGCGCAGCGAACGGCCGCCCTGCCTGCACACGACGTACAGCTCGGCATCGATGTCGATTTCGCCGATCCGCGACGGAACTTCGGTCATCGGGATGTGCACTGCGCCGGGCGCATGCCCTTGCTGCCATTCGTCGTCCTCGCGGACGTCGAGGAGAACCACCGGTTCGGTCAGTTCGAGAGGCAGTTCGGCGGCGGGCACGGAAGGGCGATCCAGAGCAGACACTCCCCGATCTTGTCACGCAGTCGCCGTGACCTGCCACCCCACAGCCGCGTTATCCACAGTTTCCACAGGACATTCCACAGAAACGGGGAATCCGACGGTTTTCATCCACAGGCGTCGAGCGGCCTCTCTTCTAGGATTCGAAGCATGGCCTCATCGAGTATCGAACTTCGCATCTTCACCGAACCACAGCAGGGGGCGACGTACGACGACCTTCTGCGCGTCGCTCGCACCGCCGAGGACCTCGGCTACGGCGCGTTCTTCCGCTCCGACCACTTCCTGGCCATGAACGCCGAAGGACTGCCCGGTCCGACGGACGCGTGGATCACGCTCGCCGGCATCGCCCGCGAGACCTCGGCGATCCGGTTGGGGACGCTGGTGACGTCGGCGACTTTCCGCTACCCGGGACCGCTGGCGATCAGTGTCGCGCAGGTCGACGCGATGAGCGGCGGCCGCGTCGACCTCGGTCTCGGCGCCGGATGGTTCGAAGAAGAGCACACCGCGTACGGCATCCCGTTCCCACCGCTCGGTGAGCGATTCGATCGGTTGGAAGAGCAGCTCGCCGTCATCACCGGGCTGTGGGAGACGCCCGTCGGCGACACGTTCTCGTACGACGGCAAGCACTATCCCGTCGCCGATTCGCCCGCGCTGCCCAAGCCGGTACAGAGTCCGCGACCTCCGATCCTGATCGGTGGTGGCGGCAAGAAGCGCACGCCTGCGTTGGCAGCGAAGTACGCCGACGAGTTCAACATCCCGTTCGCCTCGCTCGACGACACGGACACGCAGTTCGGCCGCGTTCGCGCCGCGTGCACGACGGCCGGCCGTGATCCCGAATCCCTCGCGTATTCGACGGCGCTCGTGCTGTGCTGCGGAAAGACCGAGGAGGACGTTGCCCGACGCGCGGCCGCCATCGGCCGTGAGGTGCCCGAACTGCGCGAGAACGGTGCCGCGGGTTCGCCTGCCGAGCTGGTCGACAAGATCGGCCGCTACGGCGAGATCGGTGCGTCGCGGGTGTATCTACAGATGCTGGACCTGAGCGACCTGGATCATCTCGAGCTGGTGGCGTCGGAGGTCATGCCGCAGCTTCGCTGACTCGTGAGTGGCAATGCATAGCCCTCTATGCATTGCCACTCACGGGGCGGCGTAGCCGCCCGTTCAACCAGCGGGCGGCGGGCGTCTCGACCCATCGGTAGACGGCTTCGGACACCACTGCGGTGACGGCGACGAACGCGACGACGGCCCCGGTGGGCCCGGTGATCGGGACGACGTTCTCGTAGACTCGGTAGAGAATCAGCGTATGGACCAGGTAGATCGCGTAGCTGCGGGTGCCGATCCAGCGTACGACTTCCCACTGGGCGACGCGGCCGTCGTACCGGGCCAGGACCAGAACCAGTCCGGTCACGACGACGATCGTCCACATGTACTTGTCGCCTGCCCAGTAGGCGTGGATGTCCGTCGCGAGGCGCACCACCTCGGCCTGCGCGATGACGGCGACGACGACCCACCGCCAGCCGATGATCCGCGCCCACCCGAGGTAGATGATCTGCCCGAGGAACAGCGTCGGTAGCGTCGCGGCGATCTTGGACAGCATCGGCACCGACCACGGCTGCGGAATGTAGAAGTTGTAGAGCAGCACGACGACGCACAGGGCCGCGCCCATCAGCGGCACAACCACCGGATACCGGCGCAGCACGCCGCGAACAGCCGAGCAGTAGAGGTAGAACAGCAACTGAACGGTCAGCGTCCACGTGACGCCGAGTACCGCGACCTCGGGCTTCAGGAAGAAGCCACCGAGCACGAAGCTCAGCGCTGCCTCGGAATTGCTGATGCCGTTCTGACCGCTGAACATGCCGTTGATCCCGAGCCGAACCAACACGATCGCCGCGGCGACGCTCACCCACAGCGCGGGGAGCAGCCGCGCGAGCCTGCTGACGGCGAAGTCCCGACGCGACTGCCGCATCGCCGAGCGCGTGACGAGCAAGCCCGTCAGCAGCATGAAGATCGCGACGCCGACGAACGACAGGTGTTGGTTGAGACCGGTCTCCTGCACGAGCGTCGCGTAGACGACGTCGATGACCCACCAGCCTTCGCCGCGGTCGTCGATCAGATAGAACGAGATGTGCGAATAGAGGACCGCGAAGACCGCGATGGTCCGAAGCAGGTCAGCGCCCGCGAGTTCGACCCTGGGGGCGACGACCGAGGGTCGCGCGTCGGCACGCTCGCTCGACCTTCCCACCGGACCCACGCGGGCAATACTAGGTTCCTGTTCACTTACCGGACGAATCCTGACGCCGGGCTGTGATCTTGCCGTGACCTTCCCGGGTGCCGAGACGAGCGCCGAGCCGTGCGTCGCGTGGGCGCGTTTTTATTCCGAGAAATGCGTCTCGGTTACAGGTGTTGCACTAGGGGTAGGAATGATATTGGGTTGAACCTGACGAATGATCAACAGAAGGCGTACGCCTGCAGTTTTGCGTCGCGCCGAAAGAGAAGGGAAACACGTGTCCGAGTACACCCTGCCCGACCTTGACTTCGACTACTCCGCCCTCGAGCCCCACATCTCGGGCGAGATCAACGAACTGCACCACTCCAAGCACCACGCAACCTACGTTGCCGGCGCCAACACCGCCCTCGAGAAGCTTGCCGCTGCACGCGACAACGAGGACCACGGCGCCATCTTCCTGCTCGAGAAGAACCTCGCGTTCCACCTCGGCGGACACGTCAACCACTCCATTTGGTGGAAGAACCTCTCCCCGAACGGTGGCGACAAGCCGACCGGCGAACTCGGCGCTGCGATCGACGATCAGTTCGGTTCGTTCGACAAGTTCCGCGCACAGTTCACCGCCGCAGCCAACGGCCTGCAGGGCTCGGGCTGGGCAGTTCTCGGATGGGACTCGCTCGGCAAGAAGCTGCTCACCTTCCAGCTCTACGATCAGCAGGCCAACGTGCCGCTGGGCATCATCCCGCTGCTGCAGGTCGACATGTGGGAGCACGCCTTCTACCTGCAGTACAAGAACGTCAAGGCCGACTATGTCAAGGCATTCTGGAACGTCGTCAACTGGGCCGACGTCCAGGCTCGCTTCGAGGCAGCGACGTCGAAGACCCCGGGCCTGATCTTCCCGTAAGCGTTCTTCCGTAAGCCTTTTCGCATCGATGGGCCGTGGCAGCCGACAGACGGTTGCCACGGCCCATCGATGCGTTCGAGGGTAGGCCCGAAAAACCGTTAGCACTCACACCATCTTGTGTGCCAGAACGGTTTCGGGCCACAGTTGGTCGTACCCAACGTGGCGTACCGGATTTTTCTGGGCTGATCCCGCGCGAGGAGTGCGACATGAACGACCGTGATCTCATCGGCATCTCCCCCTTCCATGCCGCAGGCATCCTGCAGGGCTTCGTCGTCTCCGGCCGCTGGCCCGACACGACGAAGGAGTGGGCACAGTTCCTCGCGTTGGCCGTGCGCGTCGCGTCCATGCCGGGTCTGCTCGTCACGTCCACCGTGTTCGGCGTTCGAGAAGAGCTTCCCGACGACCCGGCGCCCGGAACCGTCGGACTCGTCGTGTCCGAGGGCACCGTCATCGGTGAGACGGCTGTCACACCCGGTCGCTTCGCGGACCATCAGCCGGCGGCCCTTCTGATGCTGCATCCGCCGTCCGAGACCACTCCGAGCCTCCCCGAATGCGCCGGGGCCGCGTCGGGATGCGTTCTGTTGCCGGGCTTGCCGCATCTGGGCCTCGAACACCGTGCTGCCTGGGTCGAAGCGGAATCCGACGGTACCGTCACGTCGATGGTCAGCAGGGTCGGCCTCGACCCGATCAGCGATCCCGACACCGCTGTTTTGGCCATGCTCCTGGCGTCGTGACCTGGGCCCGAACGCGTAAGTTCGGGATCCCAAACTTATTGTGCCGTTGGACTTTTCACGAACCCCCTCCTAATCTGGACCGCAGCGAAGGGGAGTAGCCCCCAATTGCTGTGTCGACATACTGGCAGCGCGGATCGATGCGCAGCCCGGCACAGTGAACCGTCTCGAGACAGGCGGTGGGCGAGACCTTCGGTCAGAGAAGACGACCGAAGGAGTCTCACCCCGTGCTGTCCGCCCTGTTCCTCAGCTTCGCTGTCATCTTCGTCGCCGAGCTCGGCGACAAGTCCCAGTTGATGGCCATGACGTTCGCGTTGCGCTACAAGTGGTACGTCGTCATCGGCGGAATCACGGCTGCTACCGCCGTCACCCACCTGGTCTCGGTCGCCGTCGGCCACTTCCTCGGCCTGTCGATCCCCACCCACATCGTCTCGATCGTCGCGGGCATCGCGTTCGTGATCTTCGGATTGTGGACGCTGCGAGGCGATTCGCTGTCCGACGAGGAAGGCGAGAAGGCGTCGAAGGTCGGACGCTCGGCATTCATCGCGATCGCATCCGCATTCCTCCTCGCCGAGCTCGGCGACAAGACGATGCTGGCGACGGTCACCCTGGCCGCCGACAACAACTGGTTCGGCGTCTGGATCGGCTCGACGGTCGGCATGGTCGCCGCCGATGCGCTGGCCATCGTCGTCGGAGCCGTCCTCGGTAAACACTTGCCCGAGAACTTCATTCGCATCGGTGCGGCGGTTCTGTTCTTCGTCTTCGGTGTCTCCCTGTTCTTCGACGGCGTCATGCCGGAGACCGCGGCTCCGGCGATCGGTGCAGCCGTCGTGTTCGTGGTCTCGGTCATCGCGTGGATCGCGATCGCCGCCACCCGTCGCCGAAAGAACCGCGACGAGGTGTCGTTCGAACAGCAGAACGTGTTGAACGACAAGTAGTCACCGCCGTACACTCGTCCGCCGAGACGAGGGACGGGGATGCATGACGACCGACCGTGACGGCACGGGTGAGCATTCGTCGTCGGATCGACTGCTTCGCACGTTCGCCCGCTTCATCGCAGCCGGCTATCTGATCTACCTCGTGATGCTGTTTCCGGAAATCGTTCGTACAGCATCGTTCACCGCGTCGTGGTGGACACCCACCAGCACCGTCGCCGTCTTCGGCACCGGGCTGGCCATGGCCGCCGCGTCGGTCGCCCCGGACGCGAAGTGGGTTCGAATCGCGGCTGCCACAGCATCTGTCACGTACCTGGCAGCGGCACTGACGTGGTGGTTCGCATGGAACGGCACCCCGGACATGAACGGTATGCCGCTGGCGACCTTCCCCGGTGTCGCAGGACTCGCAGCCGGGTGCGCGTTTCCTGGCCGGCTCGCGTTCGCCTATCTGGCAGCGGCCGTGTCGTCGGTCCAGATCGGTCAGTACGCACTTCGATCGACTCTCGTCGATGCGCCGTTGTTCGCGGAATTGGTCTTCGCACTCGTCCTGTGCTCGGTGTTCCTCGCCGCAACCATCGGTGCTTTCAGGACGGCCCGCATTCTCGACGCGACCATCGACGCCACCCACCGGCAGGTATCCGCGACGGCAGCCGTCAGCGCACGAGCGGTCGAACGCGAGCGCTTCGACGCTCTGATTCACGACGGCGTGTTGTCCACCCTGCTCGCGGTCGCCAGGCAAGGACGCACCGACGGGGTCGTTCAGCAAGCGAAACGCACTCTCGCGCAATTGGATTCGCTACGCGCACACGCGGTCGTCACCGAATTCGACGCGAGCGAAACCGTCGCCCATCTACGTTCTGCCGCAACGACTGTCGACGAACACATCACCGTCACCGTCACCGTCGGGGCGGCCGACAGCGGACGCTTCTCGGCCGACGCCGTGCGCACGCTCGGCGCGGCCGTGTCGGAGGCCGTCCGGAACAGCGTCCGACACGGCGGCGACGACGCCACCCGCGCGGTCGCCATCCGCGTCGACGACGGACTCCTCGACGTCGTGATACGCGACGACGGTTCCGGATTCGATCCGGCGCACGTGCCGCCGCACCGCCTCGGCATCGCCGTCAGCATCCACGGTCGAATGAAGAGCCTGGCCGGTGGTTCCTCACGGCTCGAATCGGCTCCCGGCGCCGGCACGACCGTTCAGCTGTCATGGACGCCGCAATGAACGAGCACGACGGCGAGGACATCCGTGACCTCATCGGCATCCGGTCGCGCGCCGCGTACTGGTTCGTCGGCTTCTACACACTCGCCGCTGTCACGTGCGCCTTGTCGACGCTCGACGGCGTCGACCCGGTCTGGCCGGTCCTGGTGGCCGCGTGTGTCACCGCGGCCGGCGCGCTGGGCGTCGTCATGACTCCGGGCGACCCGCTACCCCGACTGCCCGCCGTGGCGTTGACGGCCGTCGGCCCGATCACCTGCGCGCTGGTCTTCGCTGCCGTCCCCGTGCCGCTGACCAGTGCGCTTCAGACCTGGCCGCTGGGCATGTCGGTCGTGATGTACACGTTCATGTGCGTGCGCGGCCGGACACCGCTGGCATGGCTCGGTCTTCTGATGTCGGTGGGCATCACCGTGCTGTGGGCCGTGGAGACCGGTCAGGGCGCGCACTACGGGTTGTCCTACAGCTTGATCAACGCTGCCCCGCTACTGATGGCGACGTTCTTCGCGTTCACCATCAGACCGCTCGGACGCTCCATCTTCGAGCTGCGGAGGCAGTCGACCGAGCGCATCGCCGCTCAGGCCGCTGCCGCTGCCGTCCTCGACGAACGCGACGCCCAGCTGGAACGCCTCGATGCGCTGGCACGCCCCCTGCTCGAACGTGCCGTCACCGGGCCGGATCTCGACTCCGAGGAGGCGATGGCGTGCGTCGTCCTCGAAGCGGATCTGCGTGATTCGCTGCGTGCGCGTCGTCTCGTCGACCCCGTCCTGCAGGATTCGGTGCGTGCCGCGCGGCGACGCGGCGTCGGCGTCGTGCTTCTCGACGACCATGCCGACGGGGACCTGCCCGACGAGGTGCGCGCGACCATCGTGACGTCGGCCGCCCGGTACCTCGACGACCTCGAGAGCGGCTCGGCCACCATTCGGCTGCTCCCGCCCGGTCGACCGGTGCTCGCGACGATGCTCGTCGATTCGCCGGAGTCGACCTACCGCGTCGAGTACGCGCACGACGGGTCGTCCCGCATCCCGTAGCCGGTGTGACTCGCAGCTGGACCGATTCGGGATGTGTCGGGCGCCGCACCAATGCTTGGACGTCCCAGTTATGGTGCAGGGCGAGAGCATTACCGGGCACGACCAGCGAAGGGGATTCGTCAGTGGAGATTTCGGGAACAGCAGCTCTGGTCACAGGAGGCGCGTCGGGCCTCGGTGCCGCGACGGCCGCACGACTCGCGGGGGCGGGTGCCACCGTGTTCGGCCTCGATCTGGCGCAGTCCATCGAACGCGCAGGTGACAACGTTCCGGACGGGGTCACGCTGATCCCCGCCGACGTCACCAGCGAAGAAGAGGTCGAGGCAGCCCTCGACACGATCACCGGCGCAGGCGTCCCGCTGCGCATCGTCGTCAACTGCGCAGGTGTCGGCTGGGCCGGCCGCATCCTGTCGAAGAAGGGCCCGCACGACCTCGAGCTCTTCCGCACGGTCATCACCATCAACCTGCTGGGCACGTTCAACGTCATGCGCCTGGCCGCGAACCGCATGCAGTCGCTGCCGACGGTCGACGACTCGGGCCAGCGCGGCGTCGTCGTCAACACCGCCTCCGTCGCGGCGTTCGAGGGTCAGATCGGTCAGATCGCCTACACCGCCTCGAAGGGTGGCGTGCACGCGATGACGATCACCGCGGCGCGTGACCTCGCGCAGGTCGGCATCCGCGTCAACACGATCGCACCCGGCATCGTCGACACCCCGATGCTCGCCGGCGTCACCGAGGAGTACCGTAAGGGCCTCGAAGCAAGCGTGCCGTTCCCGTCGCGCCTCGCTCAGCCCGCCGAATACGCGCAGCTGGTGCAGATGATCGCCGAGCACGACTACCTCAACGGCGAGACCATCCGCATGGACGGCGCGATCCGCATGGCGCCGCGGTAGTTTCCCCAACCCGATCGCATCGATGGACCGTGGCAGCCGATAGACGGTTGCCGCGGTCCATCGATGCCGTGGGGGGCGACGGCAATCCCTCACGCCTGCGCGCGCAACGCCTCCAGCGTCGGGATCTCGGCGTCCGCGCGGTCGGTCATCCACTCGCGCAACACCTTCGTGGCCTGTACGTCGTCCTCGTTGTACACCAGCAACCTCTTGCGCTGCGTGAGGTCCGGTTCCGCGTCGTAGCCGACGGCTTCCCGGTACCACCCCATCGACGCCTCGCCGCCCGCTTCGGGGTCACGCCACGTGAATCCGGCGACGGGAGCGATCTTCTTGAGCCCCTTGCCGTTCGGGCAGATGAACTGATCGCTGACCGCCTGGTAGATGTCGACCCACTGCTCGCTGTCGATGAACTCGCGGATCTCCGCCTCCGTCGGCACGCCGGGGACGTCGCCGAAGCGTCGCGCGGAATCGAGCAACCACTTGTCCTCGGCCTGACGCGAATAGCAGTACGCGGCAAAGGTTTTCCCCTGTGCAGCCGCGTCGGCGCGTACGGTCGTCAGCCACGACCAGAACTCGGCGAACGACCTGCCCTCGTCGACGGTGGGCAGCGGATCCCACGTCACGAACCCGCGATAGACGGGCTCGGGGCCACCCCGCTCGGTCAGCAGCGTGCCCCACAGGTACGCGCCGTGTTCCTGGTAGCTCTCCATGTCGACGTCGACCTCGACGTCCGCGCGATGCACGGTGACGTGCTCGGTCCGACGCAGCAGCGGAACGTCGGCCCGCCATGCCGCCGCAGCGGCCACGGCGTCGTCGAAACTGCCGAACGGCCAGTTCTCGGGCTCGGGGCCGTCCCAGCTCGCGAGCTCGTCGACGGTGTACACGTTCTGCTCGCGCAGCGCCTCGGCCCGTCCGCCCGACGCCACCAGACTGACGTCCCGCGTTGCCTCGAGCTGCGGCAGGCAGTCCGACCACCACGGGCACGCGCGGCATTCACTGACCTTCGACGGCACCGTGACGCTCTCACCCCGCGCGACGGCGAGGCGGTCCGCGAAACGCGAATCGTATTCTGCGAACACCGAATTCAGGTCGTGGACGAGGATGCACTCGGCGCGATATCCGATGGCACCGCCGGTGGCCGTCGGACTCGCGAGGCCCTGCGCGTCGAGCATTCGGTACAGGTGCGCGAGCCTGAGCTGGTCGCGCAGTTGACTGCGCACCTTGCGGGTCTCGTCGACGACGGGTGCCCATTCGGTCAGCGGCGACGTCGTGGCACCACGACCGGGGTCGGTGACCTTGTGATTGACGACGATGATCGGGATGTAGCCCTCGCCGGCCGGATCGAGCATCAGCAACTCACTGCGGCCGCGTCGACCTGCGTCTCGATCGAGGGGCAGCACCGCATTCCAGATCCACGGGGCGCCGCGCCGACACGCGTCCATCGTTCGATTCGCCGACGACGCTGCATCGGGCGCGTCGATGTCGACCCATCCGTCGAGTTGCGCCGACAGCGTCGACCGAATGGCCTCGCGATGCGCCTGCGCTGCCTCACGCCGTTGACGCACACCCGGATTCTCGGGTTCGTCACGCAGCAGGGCCGAATAGGCGGTGTCCAGATACAGTCGATGCCTGCACCGAGTGAGGCACCCGGCATCGATGAGTACCGATGCCTCGGTGCGCGTGGCGCGTCGACTGTTCACGGGCACGAGCCTATGTCCATACACCGACACCGGCTCCGGGCGCCACCCCGCAAGCGTTACGGATAGGCTGTCGTTCGTACGGAAATGCTGACGTAAGGGGCCTCGTCGATGGGTTTGTTCGGTAAGCGCAAGGGTCGTGCCACCCGCAGGGCCGAGGCGAAGGCGCTCAAACACAAGGCCGCCTTGGAAGCGAAGCTCGGCGCGAAGAACGAACGCAAGCAGCTGAAGTCCATCGCGAAGGCGCAGCGCAAGCTGAACGCCGTCGAGGCCAAGTCGCAGAAGAACGTCGAAAAGGCGCAGGTCGCGACGCTGAAGGCGCAGCAGAAGGCGGCGGCGCAGGGCTCGTTCAATGCAGCCCAGGTACGCAAGTACATCGGTATCGCACGCGTCCTCGTCCCGGTTCTGACGCCCATCGCCTATCGCGTGGCGTCGGTCGTTCGCGGCCGTCTGGACGATCGCAAGGCCACCAAACTCGGTGTCAGCCCGTCCGAGCTCGGCGAATTCACCGGCTACGGCGCGAAGCTCAGCGCACGCATCGCCGGCGCCGAGAAATCGCTCGCCCAGGTCACCGCGTCGCACTCCGGCGACGCGGAGACGCGCAAGTTCGCCGACGCCATCAGTCAGCGTCTGACCGACCTCGGCACCGCGGTGCGCACGTCCGAGCAGATGCCTGCTCCGCGTCGCAAGGCTGCACACCACGCCATCTCCGCCGAGCTGGACGGCATCGAAGCCGACCTGCTCGCGCGTCTCGGCGTTCGCTAGCCCCGTCATGACGTCGACGGCCTCCTCCCTCCGTGGCGGAGCCGTCGGCGCACTCGTCGTGTCCACCGCGGTCGCGGCGCACGGACTCGCAGGCGGCGGCTTCCCTGCCGGGTCGTCGTTCGTGTTCCTGGTGATCGTCGGCATCGGCGTCGGGACGCTGGTCGCCGTACCGAGTCCGAAGCACCGCCGAACCCACGCCGCACTGCTGCTCGGTGGGCTCGCACTCGGCCAACTCGCGGCGCACGTCGCGCTGACGGTCGGCAACGTTCACGAGATGGCGCACGGCCACTCGCTGTTGCCGAGCCCGCCGATGCTCGCGTTCCACCTCGTCGCAGCCGTCGTCGGCGGAGCACTCGTCCATGCCGCCGAGCGTCTCTACGGACCCATTACGTCGATCGTCCGTGCAGTCCTCGATCCCCCACTCCCCCTTCCCGACGCGTCCGTACCCGGCCGGGTCGGGGCTGCGGCCTATCTGCACGTTCCGCAGCGTCCGTTCACGACGACCATCTCGAGGCGTGGTCCGCCGAAGTAAGTGAACCTCCACTTCATTCACTTACGTCATCGAGAAGGATCCATCATGAACAGCTTCATTCGTCGTGCCTCGATCGTCGCGGGCGCCACGTCGGTCGCCCTCGTCGTCGGCGCGGGCGCCGCGTCAGCCCATGTGTCGGTCGTGGCCCCCGGCGCCGAGCAGGGTGGCTACACCGTCCTCACCTTCCGCGTTCCGACCGAATCGGACACGGCCGCGACCACGTCCGTGCGCGTCGAACTTCCCGACCTCAATTCGGCTCGCACACAACCGATTCCGGGATGGACGGCCACCGTCGACAAGAACGGCGACGGCCTCGCCACTGCCGTCACGTGGACGGCGCAGCCGGGATCCGAGGTCGGCCCAGGCCAGTTCCAGCAATTCCTGCTGTCCGCAGGCCCGCTGCCCGAGGAAGACACCGTGTCGTTCCCCGCCGTCCAGACCTACGACGACGGCCAGGTCGTCGAGTGGACGGAGGAGACGACCGGCAGCGAGGAACCCGAACACCCTGCGCCGATGCTCTCCCTGGCCGCCGCGAGCGGCTCCGAGCACGGCGGTCACGGTGCCGCCACCACGTCGGAGACCGGTACCGAAGCGTCGTCGACGTCTTCCTCGGACAACACCGCCCGCTGGATCGCAGGCGTCGCGCTCGTCCTCGGCGCGCTCGGTGCCGCACTCGGCCTCGGCGCAGCCATCAGGGGCCGCCGGTCATGAGGTCGCTGACAGTCACGCTGCTCGCGCTGGCGGCACTGATCCTCGGAGCGCCCGCAGCATCCGCGCATTCGATCGTCACCGGTTCGACACCCGAAGACGGTTCGTCCATCGCCGAGGGTCCCGCGCAGATGTCGATCAGTTTCAACGAGGTCCCGCAGTCGCAGTTCGCGACACTCAACGTCGTCGGCCCCGACGGCAACCTGTGGTCCAAGGGCGACCCGCGCATCGAGGGGCAGAGCATCGTCGTGGACGTCGGCGAACTCGGTCCCGTCGGCGACTACACGCTGGCGTACCGGGTCACGTCCGCCGACGGCCATCCGATCAGCGGAACCCGCACGTTCACGCTGACCACGGAAGGTTCGGGCACTCCTGGCGCTCCGGCAGACGCGTCGGCCGAGGCCGATTCCGAGGACGGCGGCGGCAGCATTGCGCTGTGGCCGTTCCTGGTCGTCGGCGGGCTGGTGTTCGTCGGCGCGCTGGTGTTCGCGCTGCGCAAGCCGAAGGGGAACGGCTGACCGTGTTCCGCCGGTGGTGGATCCTCGCCGCCGGCTGTGCCGCGATCGTCGGGGTGGGCGCAGCCTGGTTGCTCGCTCACCCCGAGGGGCCCGACCCGTCGTCGGTGCTGCGTGTTCTCGCGGACTGCCTGGGCGCCACCGCGCTCGGCCTGGCCCTGCTGCGGACCGACCTCTTTCCGGTTCGCAGCAGGCCGACGGTCTGGCGGTCGGCGGTCCTCGTCGGCGGCCTGTGGACCGTCGCCGAGGTCGCACTGCTGGTCACCGCTGCCGTCGAATCGTTCGGCGGCGGGATCGGCCGGCTGTCGATCGCGTCGTTCGGTACGTTCCTCACCGACATCACCGTCGGCCAGCTCGGTGTCGTCACGGTGCTGTGCACCACCGCTCTGTGCATCTACGCGCTCGTCGGATATCGCCGGGACCGCGACCTGTCGGCCGTGCCCATCGCCGTGCTCGCCGTCGTCGCACTGGTGGCGCGGCCGATCACCGGCCACATGTCCCAGCAGCTCTTCGGTGCCGTCTTCGTCGCCGTCCACACCGTGGCCGCCGCGGTGTGGCTCGGTGTGCTCGCCGCCATGACGCTGACGCTGCGCGCAAAAGGCGCATGGGCGCTCGCGTTACCCGTGTACTCGCGGCTCGCCTGGTGGTCGGTGTGGATTCTCGCGGCCAGCGGAACCGTCAACGCAGCGGTGAAACTCGGCGGGCTCGGCGGCCTCGTCGACACCGGCTACGGGCGCGTCGTGCTCGCGAAGACCGTGGTTCTCGTGGTCCTCGTCCTTCTTGCGCGACGCCTCCGCGCGACCTGGTTGGTCTCGGCCGCTGCGCATCGCACGTCGCAGGGCGAGTCGGTGATTCGCGCCGGCCTGCACATCTGCGTGCTGACCGTCGCGTTCGGACTCGCCGCGGCCTTGGCCACGACCGCCTAGCGTTCACGCGGGCGCTACTTCGAGTTCTCCGCGGGGTTGCCTACGCGCGACAGGATCGATGCTTCACCATCGGTTCTCGTAGGAGTTTTCTTGTCTTCCTTGCGTCGTCCCCTCGTGGGTGTTGTTGCGTCTCTCGCTGTGATCACCACCCTCGCTGCATGTTCCGAGCCCGCCGAACCCACCTCCGACGCGGCGTCGTCGGAATCCGCAAGCGGAACGCTGACGGTCTACACCTCCGAACCGCAGGCGAAGATCGACGCACTGAACGCCGAGTTCATGGCGGAGAACCCCGACATCGACGTCCAGGTCTACCGTGCAGGAACCGGAGATCTCAACGCGCGCATCGCATCCGAGCGTGAGACCGGCAAGATCGGCGCCGACGTCCTGCTCACCGCCGACGCTCCGACGTTCGAGGGATACAAGACCGACGAACTGCTGATGCAGTACACCCCCGCCGACGTCGCCGCGCTGAATCCCGACGTCGTCGACCCCGACGGCTACTACGTCGGAACCCGCATCATCCCGACGGTCATCGCCTACAACACCGGTGCCGTCACCGCGCCTCCGACGTCGTGGAAGGAACTGGCCGACCCGAAATACAAGGGCCAGATCACTCTTCCGAACCCGGACGTGTCCGGCGCAGCCGCGTTCAACACCGCGGTGTGGCTGAGCGAAGAGTCGTTGGGTCAGCCGTGGCTCGAAGGTCTCGTCGCCAACGAGCCGGTCGTGGCCGAGAGCAACGGTCCCGTCGGCCAGGCCGTCGCCGCAGGCACGCAGCCCATCGGAATCGTCGTCGACTACCTGGTTCGCGAGTTGGCGGCCAAGGGTTCGCCCATCGCGGCCTCGTATCCGAGCGACGGTGTTCCGTACATCTCCCAGCCTGCAGGCATTTTCAGCGACTCGGCGAACCCGGAGGCAGCGAAGAAGTACGTCGACTTCCTCGTCGGTAAGCGCGGACAGGAGATTGCCGTCGAGCAGCAGTACCTGCCGGTTCGCGCCGACGTCGGAACACCCGAAGGCGCACCGGCTCTGGGTGACCTGACCCTCCTGAACCCGGACCTGGCCGAGATCAGCGCATTCCAGCCCGAGGCTGTGAAGAGGTTCAACGAGCTTGTCGGTTAGGACTACGTTCTCGGGCGTCACCGGCCTCCGGATCGCCTTGTGGCTCGTCGTCGCGGCGGTAGTGCTGTTCCCGATCGGGGCGGTCGTCTCGATCGGGTTGGGCGGCAATCATATTCAGGAGTTATTCGACGCCGGAATCGTGGATGCGGCGATCAACAGCGCGGTCTCGTCGTCCGTCTCGGCCGCCCTCGCCGTGCTACTCGCCGTCGTCATGGCACTCGCTCTGGACAGGACGGATCTGCCGGGTCGATCGGTTCTGCGACTGATCCTGTTGAGCCCGTTGCTCATTCCGCCGTTCGTCGGCGCCATCGCATGGGCCGGCCTGCTCGGCCCGAGCGGCAGCGTCAACAAGTGGTGGGAATCGATGTTCTCGTCGCCGCTGTGGAACATCTACGGCGGCGACGGCGTGATATTTCTGTTGACGATTCACTCGTATCCCGTTGCCTACCTGATCGTCTCGGCTGCGGTGAAGCGAATCCCCGCGGAACTCGAACAGGCCGCGCGCATCTCGGGAGCGACGCCGTGGGCCGCGATGCGCGGAGTGACGCTACCGCTGCTACGCCCGGCGGCGGTCGCGTCGTTCACGCTCGTCGCGGTGTCGAACCTCGCCGATTTCGGCATTCCCGCCCTGGTCGGTCTACCCGACCGATACGTGACACTGTCGACGATGGTCTACCGCTTCATCCAGTCCGGCACCGTCGCCAAGCCACTCGAAGTGGTGTCGACGATCGGTATCGCGCTGTTGTTCCTCGCTGTCCTCGCCGTTGCCGTCGACCGTCTGTTGGCGGCGCGCAGTGCACACGGCATCGACGGCCCGACCACGTCGCTGCAGCGTCTTCCGCTGGGCCGAAGCAGAGTCGTCGCGGCCGTGGGCGCGTGGGTGATCGCGGCCGCGATCACGGTGCTCCCGATTCTCGCGCTGGCGACGCAGGCGCTTCTCCCTGCGCCCGGAATTCCGCTGACGTGGGACAACCTGACCCTCGACAACATCACCTCCGCCGTCACCGCGCCGGGAACCCTTGTCGGGATCCAGAATTCGGTGATGCTCGCGGTGTCGGCCGCGGTGATCTGCGGCGTCGTCGGCCTCGCCCTCGGTGTACTGACGACGCGTACCGCATCACGCGACAATGTCGGCCTCGACCTGGTCGCCATGCTTCCCCAGGCAATTCCGGGGTTGGTCATCGCCGTCGGGTGGCTGATCGTCGGACGGTACACCGGCCTGTTCGACACACGCTGGGTCATTCTGTGCGCCTACGTCATGGCGTTCCTGGCGATCGTCGTCCAAGCCGTACGTGCACCGTTGACGTCGACGCCGATCGCGCTCGAGGAGGCCGCGCGGTCATCCGGCGCAACACCGGTACGCGCCTTGTACGACGTGCCGTGGAAGATGGCGATTCCCGCTGCCGTCACCGGGAGCGTTCTCGTGGCGCTGACCGCGGTTCGAGAGTTGACGATGTCCGTCCTGCTCGTCGCGCCCGGCACGCAGACCCTCGGCGTCTCCATCTTCAACCTCCAGCAGGCGGGTGACTACAACGCCGCCGCCGCACTGTCCCTACTCGTCGCGCTCGTCGGACTCGCAGGTCTCGGTCTGGTCGCGGGAGCAACCGATCGAAAGAAGCGCGCCTGATGTCCTCGATCACGCTGAACGACGTCCGTTTCGACTATCCCGGTGGCACAGCAGGTTTGCGTGACATCGACCTGACGATCGCCGACGGCGAATTCCTCGCACTGGTCGGGCCGTCGGGATCGGGAAAGACGACGCTGTTGCGTACCATCGCAGGCTTTCTGGAGCCGTCGTCGGGCACCGTGACCATCGGCGGTGACGTCGTCGCCGGACACGGTCGACCGGTGCCACCCGAGGACCGCCGACTCGGCATGGTCTTTCAACAGCATGCATTGTGGCCGCACCGCAGCGTCGGCAAGAACGTGTCGTATCCCTTGGAACTGGACGGGGTTTCACGGGCCGACCGCAGGAAACGCGTCGCCGACGCGTTGTCGCTGGTCGGCCTTCCGGGGCTCGAAGCGCGTGATCCGGCGACACTCTCGGGCGGGCAGCGTCAGCGAGTTGCGTTGGCACGCGCGCTCGTTCGCTCCCCACGGGCACTCCTGCTCGACGAGGCCCTGGCCGCACTCGACGAACCGCTGCGTGACCGCCTGCGTCTCGAGCTCCGGTCTCTCACTCGCGCTGCGGGATTGACGGTCGTGCACGTGACGCACGATCGCAACGAGGCACTGGCGCTCGCCGACCGCGTGGCCGTTCTCGACGGCGGACGCGTCGTACAGATCGGGACGCCCGAGGAGCTGGTCCAGACGCCGGCCACGTCGTTCGTCGCACAATTCCTGTCCGACGCCAACCTGATCGACGGCGTCATCGACGACGGTCGCTTCCACGCCGACGGCCACCCGATCGAGATCGGTGCCGACCTCATCAAGGGCAGGGCTGCCGGTCGCGGGACGTTGGCGGTTCTGCCGTCGGACATTTCTCTGAGCGCCGGGTCGCCCCACGACTGCTGCGCGGGGGTCGTCACGTCCTCGCTGTTCGGTCGCGACGCCAGCGACGTCGTCGTCGAGTCGCACGGTGTCACCTTTCGCTGCTCGGTGCGTGGGCGTCGGCCCGCGGTGGGTGACGAGGTCACCATGACCGTGCGACGCGGCATCTTCGATCCGGCTACTGCTTGAGGGTTCGCCCCCTTTCGACATCGATGGACCGTGGCAACCGTCTGACCGTTGCCACGTGACATCGATGCGTCGGTCTGTGCGGTCGATGTGACCCACGAGATAGGTAAAATAGTTGTTTACCTCATCTATCCACATATATGGTTGCGGACAGCAAGTAATTGATCGTGACCGTTGGAGCCCTCATGGCAGTACGAACAACCACAGCCGAGGCGTTGGTCGAGGAGGTTTTCCTCTTCGGACGAGCGTTGAAGAACGCCGTGACCACCGGAGATGAGAGCTCACCCCTGCCGCAGGCATTGACCGGAGTACTGGCCATCCTGGCGACCGAGGGTGAGTGCAGACAGACCGACCTGGCCAACAGGCTCTGCGTCAGCCAGTCCGCCCTCAGCCGGCAGATCGCAGACCTCGTCGACCTCGGATACATCGACCGAACACCCGATCCCGACGACAAACGCGCATCCCGCGTCTGCGTCTCCGACGAAGGCCGGCAGAAGTTGTCCGCCATCTGGGACAGACGAGCCAGACGATTACGGGAGATGTTGAGCGACTGGAGCGAAACCGAGGCAGTCGATGCCCTCGAATCCATTCGCAAACTCAACACCACGTTCAACGACAACGCTCACGACGCAGCACACTTGAAACTGATTGCGAGATAAGAATGACCACCACCGAAGCGCCGCCCAATCTTCAGGCGTCCGAACCGGACGCGATGTCCCACCGCGAAATCCTCGAAGCCCTCACCGGCCTGCTGGCAGCACTGTTCACCGCGCTGCTGAGCACCACGATCGTCGCCACCGCGCTGCCGACGATCATCGGCGACCTGCAGGGATCCCAGACCGCATACGCCTGGGTCATCACCACCGCGCTGCTCGCCAACGCGGCGTCGACCCCCATCTGGGGCAAGCTCGCCGACCTGTTCAACAAGAAAGTCCTCGTCCAGACGGCGATCGTCATCTTCGTCATCGGCTCGGTCATGGCCGGATTCGCGCACAACGTCGCAATCCTGCTGGTGGCACGCGTCATCCAGGGCATCGGCATGGGCGGTCTGACGGCACTCGTCATCGCCATCATCGGCTCGATCGTCTCCCCGCGTGACCGCGGTCGATACTCCGGCTACACCGGTGCCGTCATGGCAGTGTCCATGTCCGGCGGCCCGATCCTCGGTGGCGTCATCGTCGACAGCCCGCTGGGGTGGCGCTGGTGCTTCTTCGTCTGCGTGCCGCTGGCCGTCATCGCCCTCGGACTGCTGCAGAAGACGCTGCACATGAAGACCGAACGCAAGGACGACGTCTCCATCGACTGGATGGGTGCGCTGCTCCTCACCGCAGGCGTGTCCGTCCTGCTGGTCTGGGTCTCGTTCGCAGGCAAGGCCGACTACTACGCATGGATGTCGCGTGAATCCGCCATCCTCGTCGGCGTCGGTGTGCTGCTGCTCGTCCTGACCGTCATCGTCGAAGCCAAGGTCAAGTCGCCGATCATCCCGCTGAAGATCGTCACCGAACGCACCACCGGGCTCGCCATCATCGCGTCCATCGCAGTCGGCGTCGGCCTGTTCGGTGCGACGACCTTCCTGGGCCAGTACTTCCAGACCGCCCGCGGCTACTCCCCGACCGAAGCAGGCCTGCTGTCACTGCCGATGGTGGCCGGAATGCTGGTCGCCACAGTCGGATCCGGACAGCTCATCACCAAGTTCGGTAAGTGGAAGCCCTTCATCGTCATCGGTTCCGTCCTGCTGATCGTCGGCTTCATGCTGCTCGGCACTATCGACCACGAGACGAGCCTGTGGGTCGTCGGCGGATTCATCACCATCGTCGGACTCGGCACCGGCATGCTGATGCAGAACCTCGTTCTCGCAGTGCAGAACACGGTCAGCGTGCACAACATCGGTGCCGCGTCGTCGACCGTCGCGTTCTTCCGTACCTTCGGTGGCGCGATCGGCGTCTCCGTCCTCGGATCGCTGCTCGCCACCCGCGTCGGAACGTTGTCGCAGAGCGGCCTTGCCGAACTCGGTATCGACAGCTCGGGCAGCGGCGGTGGATCGCTCGACCTCGGTGCACTTCCGGCCCCGGTCGCGCTGGTCATCCGTACCGCCTACGGTGACGCCACCGGACGCATCTTCCTCATCGCCGGGTTCGTCGCGATCATCACGCTGCTCGCGGTTCTGTTCATCCCGAACCGCCCGCTGCGCAAGACGATCGACATCGCTCAGGCACCGGCAGCCGACGAGGAAGTCGCAGAAATCCCGTCGTTCGGCGAGGCACGTGAGTACCTTGCACCCGAGCGCGACATCGTAGGACGCCACGAAGCACCCGCAGGATCGGCACCGTTCGAGGGACTCAGCACCGACGCACGTGATCGACTGCTGAACCTTCTCCTGCCGGAGCCCAAGGACACCCTGCAGGCACTCGACGAAGCCGAGGCCATCCGCGCAGAGGTCGTCGCCCTCCAGCAGGAACTCGACGCGAAGATGCTCGACTTCGACGCGGTCTGCGAACGACTCCGGCGCCTGGGCCTCAGCGAGGACCAGATCGCCCGGGTACTCGGCGACGCCCACATTCCGGATCCGCACCACTTCGTGCACTCGGAACTCAACGGCCACCGGGTCAACTAGTTCCACCCACGACGAAGCCCGCACACCTCGGTGTGCGGGCTTCGTTGGTTTCGCCGTCGCCGCCGCTCTGAAGTGACCGAATGTCACATACGGTCACTCAGAGTGACCGAAGGACGCCCTCGCTAGTGTCCGGCCCGCCGATTGACCGAATGACCCCCTCGCTCACTCAGAGTGACCGAAGGACGCCCTCGGTGGTATCCGCCCGCGCCCAAGTGTCCGAAGGTGACATTCGGTCACCCGAGCGCCAGCGACAGGACGCCCCGACACCCCGCCCTACCGACCCGGCAGGTACTTGAGCGCTTTGACGAACGGGGGCATGATCTTCGCCCATACCTTGGGCGAAAGTCCGCGCGGCCCACCGAGGTTGAGCAGACGCGTCGTCGCGATGGTCTGCGATTCCGTGTACTTGAGCAGACCGTCGGCTCCGTGTCGACGACCCATGCCGGAGACCCCCATGCCGCCCATCGGAGCAGCCGTCGTACCCCATGCGGGCGCGTAACCTTCGTCGACGTTCACTGTGCCGGAATGCAATCGAGCAGCGATGGCCTCGCCCTGAGCTTTGGTCTTCGCCCAGACGCTGGCGTTGAGTCCGTAGTCGGTGTCGTTGGCCTTCGCGATGGCTTCCTCGACGTCGGCCACCGGATAGATCGACACCAGCGGACCAAACGTCTCGTTGGCCGCGCACTCCGCGTCCTCGGGCACATCGGTCAGCACGGTCGGCTCGAAGAACAGCGGTCCGAGGTCGGGGCGCGCATTGCCGCCCGCAATGACCTTGGCGCCCTTGACCTTTGCGTCGTCGACGTGCGCCGAGACGGTCTTGACCTGATCTTCGGAGATGAGGCTGCCCATTTCGATGCCGAACTCATAGCCCGGCCCGACCGTCATGTCTTTCACACGCTGCCCGAACTTCGCGGTGAACTCGTCGGCGATGGACCGCTCGACGTAGATGCGTTCGATCGAGATGCACAGCTGGCCGGAGTTGGAGAAGCAGGCACGCACGGCCGCGTCGGACACCTCTCGGAGATTGGCGCCACGGGCGACGATCATGGCGTTCTTACCTCCGAGCTCGGCGGAGAAACCGATGAGGCGACGCCCCGCTTGCTCTGCGAGATGCTGGCCGGTCGCGGTGGATCCGGTGAACATGACGTATTCGGTGTTCTCGACGATGGCGTTTCCGACGACCGATCCCGGACCGGGCACGACGGCGAAGAGGTCACGCGGCAACCCGGCCTTGTACAGCAGCTCGACGCACGCCAGCGCGCAGTAGGGGGTCTGCGAATCCGGCTTGAGGACGACGGCGTTGCCCGCCAACAGCGCGGCGATCGCGTCGGATACCGCAAGGGTCATCGGGTAGTTCCACGGCGAGATGACGCCGACGACGCCCTTCGGCTGGTAGTGCACGGTGGTCTTGGTCAGCACGGGCAGCATGCCGGTGACGCGCTTCGGCGCGAGCAACTTCGCGGCCGTCCGTGCGTAGTGACGCGACGTCATCGCGATGTCGAGCACTTCTTCCTGGGCCGCGGCGCGCGACTTGCCGGTCTCGGCCTGCGCCATGTCCATCAGCTCGTCACGGTGGGCCAGCACCAGGTCGCGGTATCGATGGAAGATCTCGGCGCGCTCGGAGACCGGACGCTTGGCCCACGCCTTCTGTGCGACGCGTGCGCGAGCGATCGCTGCGTGCACGTCCTCGGCGGTGCCGACCGGGATGGTAGCGAGCTCCTTGCCGGTGAACACCTCCGTGATGGACTTCGTCGCCCGTGCGTCGACGTCGGTGATGGCGGACAGTTCGGCGAGCCGCGAGAAGGTCGCAGCGCTCGGAGCTGGCATTTTGCACCCCTACTGGTGAGTAGTTCTTCGAGTTACAGACAAACTACCCCCTCGGTGGCTCGGATCACAGCGTGCATCTCGAACGGGTGGGCGCCGTGTACCGGTTTCGGTCGTCCGGCGGCGGGATCCCGCGCGGAGCGCAACGAGACTGGAACACCACGCCCACGCCGAACCATGTGGCACCATGGGCCACGGTCTTTCCTAGGCGTCGGGGCGCTCGGAACGAACATGGGTGGGGGATTTCAGTGCGTGCAGCACTCGTTCTCGTCGGCGCAGCAGCTCTACTGATCGCGTCGTCACCGTCGGTCCAGGCCGACCCGATCGGGGATCTCGTCACTCCCCCGCGCGACCCGGCCGCGTATCTGCCGACACCGTTGGGCGATCCGTGGTTCACTCCGCCCGCCGGTTTCGAGGCACAGGCCCCGGGAACCGTCTTGAACACCAGAAGCGTTGCCGTACAACCCGGTATGACGTCGACCCAACTGCTGTTCCGTTCCACCGATTCGAAGAACAACCCCATAGCCGCGGCGACGACGGTCATCGTCCCCGACGCTCCGTGGGCCGGCGGCGGACCGCGTCCGGTCGTCGCGTACAACGAGGCGACGGATTCGCTCGGCAACACGTGCGCCCCGTCGTACACGTTGCCGCGGGGCACCAACAAGGAGATCGACCGGGTTCAGGACCTGCTGGGCCGCGGATATTCGGTCGTCGTCACCGATTATCAAGGCCCGCGGCAGGCGTACTCGGCAGGCCTCGTCGCAGGTCACACCGTGCTCGACGGACTCCGCGCCTCGCACAGCGCAGGCGTCGCAGCCGACGCTCCGATCGGTATCACCGGGTACTCCGGTGGCGCGATCGCGTCGGGATGGGCAGCACAGCTCGCACCGTCGTACGCACCGGAGTTGAAGATCGCGGGCGTCGCGTTCGGTGGCCCTCCGACCGACTACAAGATTCTGCAGCGCTCGCTGAACGGCGGAATCGGGTCGGGACTGTTCGCCGCCGCCTCGTCGGGCTTGGCCCGGGAGTACCCCGAGATGCGGGACCTGACCAACGACAACGGTCGACGCGTCGCGCTGCTCCAGAAGGATCAATGCGTCGACGTCCTGTCGTACAGCGGTCTGCTCCTGCTAAATCAGCAGAATCTGTCCGATGTCCCGAACGTGTTCGACCATCCGGTCAGCAGAGCCGTCGTCGAGGAGAACCGGATGGGGCAGGTCAAGCCGGACGCCCCCATGTACATCTACCAGGGGTTGCAGGACTTCCTGATTCCCAAGGAGGGCGCGGAAGCCGTCCAGGATCAGTGGTGCGCGCTGGGTGCGTCGGTACATCTCGAGGAGATTCCCGGTGACCATGCCGGCGCGGAGACCAGCGGCCGTCCCGGTGCATTCGACTGGTTGTCGCAGCGCTTGGCGGGTGCCACTACCGGCGGATGCGACAGGGTGGTTCGCTAGAAGGACTTGACCCTGACGTTGCGGGAGGTACCACGCTTGTCTTCTGTGAGCGATATGAAGGTGGGCGAGGTGGCCCGGCTCGTCGGGATCAGCGTTCGGACGTTGCACCACTACGACGACATCGGTCTTGTGGTGCCGTCGGGTCGCACCTCGAAGGGCTACCGCAGTTATTCGGCGTCGGATGTCGAACGGCTGCACCAGGTGTTGACCTACCGCGAACTGGGGTTCGGGTTGGACGACATCGCCGCCCTCCTCGACGATCCGTCCATCGACACGATGGCGCACCTGAGGCGTCAGCGAAAGTTGTTGGACGCCAAGATCGATCGCTTGCATCGAATGGCTGCGGCCGTGGACAGGATGATGGAGGCGAAGAAGATGGGAATTCAGTTGACCCCCGAAGAGCAGCGCGAAGTGTTCGGCGACGACTGGCTCGGTGAGGAGTACGCGGGCGAAGCCGAGGAGCGGTGGGGCCAGACGGAGGCGTGGAAGCAGTCGCAGGCCCGCACTGCGTCGTTCACCAAGGAGGACTGGACGCGGGTCAAGGCCGAAACCGATGCTCTCGAAGCCGATTTCGCGGCCGCGATGATGGCCGGTGTTCCGGCGGACTCCGAGCAGGCAGCGGAGTTGGCGGAGCGGCACCGCGCCGGCATCGAGCAGTACTACGACTGCGGATACGAGATGCACGTCTGTCTCGGCGAGATGTACGTCTCCGACGAGCGCTTCACCAAGCATTACGACGACGTCGCACCGGGTCTCGCGCAGTATCTGCGTGACGCGATCGTCGCCAATGCGGCTGGTAAGTGACGGATCGGGCCGAACACGTGCCAGGCCTGTCGGCCGCGGGCGATACTCGTCGCATGAACCTGACAGTGCGTTCGGCCCTGTTGTCCGCAGCGATCGGCAAGGCGAGTGGGTTTCGTAGTTCCGTCGGAATCAGCGTCGGTCTGTTGAGCTGGTTCCGCGGATCGCCGTACGAGCGGTTGGCGGTCGGGGGTTCGGCGGTCGTCACGGCAGGCGAGCTCGTCGCGGACAAGCTGCCGTCGACGCCGTCGCGACTCGATCCGGGCCCGCTCGGTGGCCGAATCCTCGCGGGTGCGGGTGGCGCCTATGCCGTCGCCCGCGCTCTGGGGAACGACCCGGTCCCGGCGGCAGTCATCGGTGGCCTGTCCGCGGTTGCCGGTTCCTATGCAGGTCACGCCTACCGCGGATGGGCGTCGACGACGGTTCCGCCGCTGGCTGCGGCCGTCGCCGAGGATGTTGTTGCGTTGGGGATCGGCGCGGCTGTCCTCGCGCAGGTTCGGGCGTAGAGTTCACCGTGTGAGACCGAACTTCCGGCAGTACGTGGGCTATCAGTTCGGCCGTGTCCTGCCGCCGTCGATGCAGGATTGGGTCCGCGAGGATCTCGTCGGCAACGGCGCGCAGGCTCGCTACATGATCCGGTTCACGTTGCCCGTGATCCCGCTTCTCTGCCTGTTCCTGCTCGTTCCCGGTCCGCTGTGGATCGGGTTGGCGATGATGGCGTTGCTGTTCATTCCGCTCGTCTACTTCGCGATCGCGCTGATGAACGTGTACCGCCGTCACCGCCTGTTGGTGCACGGTCTCGACCCGGAACTGCTCAATGCGGGCACGCAGGCCAGACTGGACCGGACGCGTGAGGAGTACGAGAGGCGGCACGGGCGTCTCGACTAGGCTCCCGTGCATGACTTCCGTCGAATTCAAGGCAACTGCAGACCTGGCCGACGAGATCGGTCCCGAAATCCGTAGCTGCGACACGCAATTCATCCAGTTCGGCAAGCACACCGAGTTCGCCGGTCCGATCACGACGATCAAGTGCTTCCAGGACAACCTGCTGGTCAAGCAGACTCTCGGTGAGCCCGGCAACGGTGGCGTTCTGGTCATCGACGGCGATGCGAGCATTCACACCGCCCTGGTCGGCGACATCATCGCAGGCAAGGGCGTCGCGAACGGGTGGGCGGGCGTGATCGTCAACGGCGCCATCCGCGATTCCGCGATCCTGCGCACCCTGGAGATCGGCGTCAAGGCACTCGGCACCAACCCGCGCAAGAGCACGCAGACCGGCTCGGGCGAGAAGAACGTCCCCGTCGAGATCGGCGGCATCACCTTCAACCCGGGCGAGATCGTCTACAGCGATTCCGACGGGGTCGTCGTCGTCTGATCGTCCGCTACCTGCGAAATTTACCCTCCTGTTGTGCGCTTTCGACTCCGCGAACCGCACAACAGGAGGGTAAATTTGGTTGGGCGGTAGCGTCATACGCGGGGATCGCGGACCCGCGGGACGTCGCGCCACTCGTCGAACAGAAACAGCGCCAACGCAATCACGAGCATCCCGGCGGCGACCCACGCGGCTCGAACATCCAACAGCCGCACCGCGAGTGCGCCGACGATCGCCCCGCCGAGGAACCCGGCGATGACGGTCCCGAAGTTGGCCGCCCGCACCCCGGCGTCCTTGTGACCTGCGACGACGCGTCGAAACACGGCCTGCGAGAAGCTCCGTAGATTGCCCGTCGTCATCGTCGTGCTGAACGCCTGATCCACCAGCACGCGAAAGGTGGTGACCTGCAGGGCTGCGACGAACGAAATCGAAATGGTGACAACGGCATTCGGCGCCGACGCCGGGACGAAACCGACGGCCGCGATCACCAGGATCTCGATGACGAGAACCGCGCGAACCGGTCGTCGCACGATGCGCGCGACGGCCGGCCTCGTCACGGCTTCGGCGGTAAAGACACCGAGAACGAACGCGATCAGCGGCGGGAGATAACCGCGCGCCGAGGCCCAATGACCCGACGCCGCATCGATCCCCAACAGAACGACGTTGGCGGTCTGTGCATTGGCGAACACACCGTCGCGCGTCATGAACGTGTAGACGTCGACGAACCCGCCGACCGCCGCGAGCAACACTCCGAGCCGTACGGACTCGGAGGTCGCCACGGTCGGTCGCGGGCCGTCGGTCATTCGTTCATGCTTGCACAGCTCTTACTTCACGAATGCCAGAAGCGCGTCGTTGACCTCGGCGGCGTGCGTCCACAGCAGACCGTGCGGAGCGCCCTCGACCTCGACGTACTTCGCTTCAGGGAACGCCTTGGTGAACTCGCGTCCGGTGGAGTCGATCGGCAGGATGTTGTCCTTGGTGCCGTGGAGGATGAGCGTCGGCTTTCCGGATTCGCGGACCTTCTGCACGTCGGCGCGGAAGTCCTCGATCCATGACGAGACCACTGCATATGCGGCGACGGGTGCGCTGGAGGCAGCCGTGGCCGTGTTGGCGCGGACGGTCGCTTCGCTGATGCGGCTGCCGAGGTTCTCGTCGAGGTTGTAGAAGTCCTTGTAGAAGTTGTCGAACCACGCGAAACGGTCCTCGCGCGCGGCAGCCTCGATGCCGTCGAACACGGATTGCGGGACGCCTGCCGGGTTGTCGTCGGCCTGCACCAGGTACGGCTCGAGCGACGCGAGGAAGGCGAACTTCGCGACGCGATCGGTGCCGTACTTCGCCGCGTAGCGTGCGAGCTCACCCGTTCCCATCGAGAACCCGACGAGGATGACGTCGCTGAGATCCAGTGTGGTCAGGACTGCGTTCAGGTCGGCCGCGAACGTGTCGTAGTCGTAGCCGACGGTCGGCTTGCTCGACTTGCCGAACCCACGACGGTCGTACGTGATGACGCGATAGCCGGCCGCCAACAGCTCGCGCGACTGACGCTCCCAGGAGTTGCCGTCGAGCGGGTAGCCGTGGATCAGCACGACGGGCTGACCGGTGCCGTGATCCTCGTAGTAGACGTCGATCGGGGTGCTGTTCTCGGTACCTACGTTGATGAAAGCCATGATGCAACACTTCCTCGTGGGTCAGGGTTCCCGCAGGAGAACGGTCGTTCTCTCGCCGTGGACTACACTAGAGAACGTTGGTTCTCTGCGCAAGGAGTTGGTGACGATGGAGACGGACGCCTCACGAGCATCGGTGCTGGCGGCGGCCGACGAGTTGTTCTACGCCCGCGGTGTTCAGGCCGTCGGAATGGACGAACTGCGCGCCGCGGCGGGCATTTCTCTGAAGCGGATGTACACGTTGTTCCCGTCCAAATCCGACATCGTCGCGCGCGTCCTCGAAGGCCGCACCGAGCTGTGGAACGAGCGCATCCTCGCGCAGGCCGCCGAGTACAGCGATCCGCGTGAGAAGTTGCTGTCCATCTTCGACTTTCTCGACACCTGGTTCCGCGAGGACAATTTTCGTGGCTGCGCGTTCATCAACTCGTTCGGCGAGTTGGGTGCCACCATGCCCGCGGTGGCCGACGCGGCACATCGTCACAAGCGCGAATTCGTCTCCTACGTAACCGAATTGGCCGTCGAGGCAGGGTGCCCGGAAAAGCTCGGGTTGCAGATTGCACTGTTGGCCGAGGGGGCGCAGACGACCGCGGCGATTTCCGAATCGCCCGAATCCGCGCTCGCCGCAAAGGAAGCCGCGACGGTTCTGCTCGACGCAGGCACGCGCTGAGGGGCTCGGTGCGGCGGTGCTATCGACGCCGTCCCCGACCGGCACCGGTCTCGGGCTACACCCAGGACACGCATCTCTTCTCCCGAACTTGTCGGACCGCGGTGATAGGAATGGGGCTACAGGGAAAGGAGTCCTCATGCACGACATCGCAGACGTCTGCGAAGGCACGCTCGTCATTCACGCAGTCGGCGACGCGGAATGCACCGACCCAGGCTGCGTGGATCTCGAGTACGTTCGGCACTACCTCGTTCTCGACTGCGCCGAGATCACCGGCGGATGCCAGTGCGTCGGCGAAATCGAGCTGACGCGCGCCTCCTGAACCGGGCGATACGCGTCGAACAGGTGGTCAGGACCAGTTCACGCGTTCTGCGAGCTCGAGCAATTTCCGACGCCTCGTAGCGCTCGTCTCGCCGATGCGTGCGATGCGGCCGTAGAGATGGGCTCGAAAGTCGCCGTGCCCAGAACGGTTCTGCGCCTCCGGGCCCGTCCGTGCGCAGTTGTGCAGTATCGCTCGGAGCTCGTCGTACTCGGATCGCGGCACCGCAGGCCACTCGTTCACGACGAGGCCCGTCAACTGCTGTCGCTTGTGCGAGCGTCGTACGCGGGTTTTGTTCGGATGCAGCATGAATCCCTCGTCACGCACGATGTGTCTGACCACCCAGAGCACCCTGTCGACGTCGCACGTTCCGGAGAACGCCAGGTCGTCGGCATATCTCGTGTACCGCAGGCCCATGGAACGGGCGAGACCGGTGAGCCGGATGTCGAGCATCCGGGCCGCCAGGTTGGCCAGAGCGGGTGACGTCGGGGCGCCCTGCGGCAGGTGACGGGTTCGCAGCAAGGACGCTGTCTCGTACGGAACGCCGGCCAGTTCGCCCGCCGGAGCGCTCGTCGTGCACAGGTACGCAAGATTCCACGCGACCGTCCGCGGGTAGCCGAGGGCGTCGAAAATCGCGACGACTCTCCCGATTCCGATCGACGGGAAGAAGTCCTTCAGATCGGCGGCGAGGACGACGTCCCGGCCGGCGTGCGGGATCCCGAACGTGCGAGGGCTTCGGCCGGTGACGAAGCCGTGTGCCGCACCGTGCGCAGGAACCTGATCGAGTATGCGACGCAAGACTTTTCGCTGAATCTCACGAAGGCGAGGCTTCGGAATTTCGAGCACCCGAGCGCCGGACCGTTTCGAAATCGACGTGGCCCGGTAGTGCCGGAGCGTCGACGACGCCGTCTTCAGTCGTTGTTGCGCGTCGGCGAACCATTCGATCTCGTCGATCGTCAGGTTCAACGATTCCGCGAGGTCGCCCGTCGAGAAGTAGCGGGGAACGTCGAAGCGCCAGGGCTTCGGGCCGGACGTTCTGCGTTCGGGCTCCTCCGACTTCTTGTCGGGCAACCGGGGAAGATCAGCAATGAGCCGGTACAGGGATTCCTCGTCGAACGGCGGTGACGGGTACAGGTCGATCAACCGGTCCGCGAGTCGCAACGCCTTCACCCCCAACACCGGCATGAACGCCTCCTCGAGACGGTCACGCGTCCACGGAACGTCGGATGCGAGCTCGGCCAGAAACGCAGCCATCGGCGTGGTGAACTCGCGTGGGTTCATCCGTGCGGTCCCGGGTGCAGCGGCGACGGGCGACCTGAAACTTTCGTACTCGGCGCCGTCTGGCACGCGGAGCGTGCGGAGCGGCGTCGGACGCAGTGACCGGTTGTTCTCTCACACCCAGGGGTTACCCCTGAGGATGGTCGCGCGGACCAACTCTCGCCCGTGCGCCGCTGCATGGTGTCCAATATGCCATGTGCGCGCGAATGTATAGCGGGCTATACATTCGCGCGCACGGGTGCCGCAGGCGCACACCCCGGATTCAGGATTCCCGTGGGGTCGAGCGCAGCCTTGACCGCCCGCTGCACCTGCATCGACGTCTCGTCGTGCTCGACGGCCAGCCAGCCGGACTTCAGTCTGCCGACACCGTGTTCGCCGGTGATGGTTCCGCCGAGATCGAGCGCGCGCCGAGTGATCGCGTCGAACGCCGACAGTGCCGCGGCTTTGCTCGAGGCGTCGGACTCGTCGTAGATGATCGTCGGATGCAGGTTGCCGTCGCCTGCGTGACCGAACACTCCGATCGTCAGACCCAACTCTGCGGCGAGTCCTTCGATGTAGCCGATGAGATCGGTGATGCGCGAGCACGGGACGGCGACGTCGTCGAGCAACCAGTCACCGAGGCTTTCCAGCGCCGGCAGCGCGAGACGACGCGCTTCGAGCAGCATCGCGGCCTCGGCCTGATCCGAGCTGACGACGACGTCGGACGCACCAAGCCGGTCGCACGTCGATTCGATTGCAGCGAGGACGGATTCGGCGTCGACGTCGTCGCTCTGCACCAGCAGGAGTGCGGCGGTGTCCTCGCCCATACCCATCTTCGTCATCCGGTCGACCGCCTGAACCGTTGTGCGGTCGAGGATTTCGAGCATCGACGGCGTCGAACCGGACGACGCTATCTCGGCCACCGCCAGACCAGCTTTTTCGAGCGTGGGGAACGACGCGACGAGCGTACGGGCCTCGCGAGGCGCAGGCAGCAGCTTGACCGTGATCTCGGTGATGACGCCCAGCGTGCCCTCCGAGCCGACGAGCAGATGCGTCAGGTCGTACCCCGCGACGCCCTTGACCGTGCGCCTTCCGGTGCGCAGAATTCGGCCGTCCGCGAGAACGACCTCGAGCGCGAGCACGAAATCGCCTGTCACACCGTATTTCACGCAGCACATTCCGCCCGCGTTGGTGGCGACGTTGCCGCCGATCGTGCTGAACGCGACGCTGCCCGGGTCCGGCGGATAGAACAGTCCGGCATCGGCTGCCCGCGCACGCAGATCCGCCGTCACGACGCCCGGCTCGACGACGGCCAGTCGGTCGACGGTGTCGATCTCGCGGATTGCGGTCATACGGTGCAGACTCAACACGACGGCACCTGCGGTCGCATTGGCTGCGCCGCTCAGTCCACTTCCTGCACCACGCGGAATCACGGCCACCGAATTACTGTGTGCCGCTGCCAGACACGCGGACACCTCCGCCGTCGTTCGGGGAACCAGAACCGCCGCGGGCGGTGCGCTGTCGGTGAATCGCGACTGATCGTGCGCGTACGACGCCACGATGTCGGGATCGGAGATGACGATCTCCCGCGGCAATGAATCGATGAGGGCTTCTACCGCAGTCATTCCAGCTATCGTAGTCACAGCGCTCGCACCGCCAATCCCCCGTCGACGGGAAGGCAGACCCCGTTGACGTATGCGGCCTCGTCCGACGCCAGGAAGACCGCCGCAGCAGCCACGTCCCACGGCGAACCCATGCGACCCGTCGGGCTCGCGGCGTGACGGGCTTCGATCGTCGCCGGATCCGCCCCACCGAGCTGACCTGCGACGAGCGGGGTGTCGATCAGGCCGGGAAGCACTGCGTTGACGCGTATTCCGCGCGCTGCGTACTCGAGTGCGAGCGAGACCGTCAGCTGGTTGACCGCCGCCTTCGTCGCCGAATAGCTCGGGTACGTGAAGCCGGTGTACCGGATACTCGCGGTCGACGACACGTTGACGATCGAGCCACCGCCCGCGGACAGCATCAGCGGAATCGTGTGCTTGCACGTCAGGAAGACCCCGGTCAGGTTGACCGCGAGCGCTGCATCCCACGTCGCCCGGTCCATGTCGGTGATGTCCCCGACGGTGGTGACACCGACGTTGTTGTGCAACACCGTCGGTGCACCGAATTCGTCGGCGGCCGCAGCGATACACTCCGCCACCTCGGCCTCCTGCGTCACATCCGCACCGAACGCTGCTGCGGTGCAGCCTTCGTCGCGAATCATCTTCGCCGTCAGCTCGGCCTCCTCGGCGCTGCGATCGACGGCGACCACGGTCGCACCCTCGCGAGCGAACGACACCGCAGCGGCACGGCCGTTTCCGACGCCCGATCCGCTCGACCCGGCGCCGAAGACCAGTGCAACCTTGCCCGCCAGACGGCCCGTCACGACCCGATCTCCTCGACCAGAAGCTCGAACGTCACCGCGACGAGGTTCCCGCGCTCGGCGAGTTCTCCGACGTGGACGGCGCCGTGCCGATCCATCACCAGCACCGACAGATGAGTGTCGTCCGGTCCCATGTGGCCCGCGATGGCCACTTCGGTGGCCGGGCCGTCGACGGACACCGGATCGCCGTCGCGCAGAAGTGTTGCGCCGACCAGGCTTCCGAGGCTTCCACGAACCGATGCCCGACGCATGTCCGCGTTCCCCATCACCTCACGCACCGCATCGTGGATCTCGACGCCCGGACGCACCCGGGTCATGACGGCCCGTCGCGTGCCTGCCACCGAGCCGATACGCGACGCCGACGGCGTGAAGACCGGCATCAGCGTCTCGGAATCCTCGCCGCTGGTCAGTGCGACCGAGTCGAATACGTGCAGCACGATCTCCACCGGCGTGGCCCCGACGACGGTGTCGGGCCACAGGTGTCCGCCGCGCAGCTGCCCGTATGCGTCGAACCACGCTGCGTGGCAATGCATGAACCGCTCACCGTCACGACGTCCGACGGATGCGCTACCGCCGATGATCGTCGCAGGCGTCACGGCCTCGTGCGTCTCGCTGTACCACGCCGCACGCGATCCGTCGTGGCACAGATCCGGAATGCAGTACGAGACGCGCGCCAACGGGCCGCCGAGCAGCTCGACCTGCGCGGAATCCGCACCCAGACGCGCTAATTCGTCGTCGATCGCGTCGACCAACCGACGGCCGGGCTCGAGCGAGATTCGTTCGACGGCCGTCGCGCACGACACGGATTCGAGGCGCTGGGGAGCCCGAGGGCCGGGATGCACCAGCGGAGCGAGGAACGTCGAGGTCACGACGCCCCCTCCAGAACCGGTGCGTACGGCCCCCATTCGCGAGCCGCCAGTTCGTCGCGAATGGTGCGCTTGACGATCTTGCCGTACCCCGACTTGGGCAGCGCATCCCAGAACAGCACGTGCCGCGGCAGTTTGTATCGCGCCATCTTCGCTCCGAGCCATGTCGTCAGCTCCTCCGCGGTGACCGACTTGCCCTCGGCGAGAACGCAGATCGCGACGCCGACCTCACCCCACTTCGGGTCGGGGACGCCGAGAACCGCGACCTCGTCGATCGCGCCATGGGTGAGGATCTTCTCCTCGATGTCGCGCGGGTGGATGTTGGAACCGCCCGAGATGTACATGTCCGACGACCGCCCCGTCACGTAGACATAGCCGTCGGCATCCACGACGCCGAGGTCACCGGTGCGAAACCATCCGTCGCGGAACGCATCCGCGTTGGCCTTCGGATTGTTCAGGTACCCGGCGAACACGGCGGGTCCGGCGACGCAGAGCTCACCGATCTCCCCGGAGGGCACTTCGGCACCCGACTCGTCCTGGACGCTCACGAGCATTCCCGTGCGGGGGAATCCGCACGTGCCGGCCGAAAGTCCCTCGGGCACAGGCCGACCGTGCTCTCGACTCGGCAGCACCGTGATGTTGCCCGTGACCTCGGCGAGCCCGTAGTACTGGACCAGCACCTCGCCGAGGATCCGACGCGCACGCTCCTGATCGGCCGTGTACATCGGCGCGCCCGCGTAGATGACGTACTGCAGCGACGAATGGTCGTGCTCCTCGACGGCCCGATGGTCGACCAGAACCTTCAGGATCGTCGGGACGGTGAACATGTTGGTCACCCGTTCACGTTCGACGAGGGACCACACCTCCGCCGGATCAAGACTGACCGAGGACGGCAGAACCGTCGTCGCACCACGCGCGACCTGCGGCAGCATGTGCATGCCCGCCCCGTGCGACAGTGGAGCGACGACGAGGGACGCGTGGTCGGAATCGGTCGTCGGCATGAGATCGGCGAGGTGGTTGTTGATGACGAACCCGAGTTGGTCGTGGGTGAGAATCGCCGCCTTGGGGGTTCCGCTCGTGCCGGACGTGAAGAAGTACCACGCCGGGTCGCCCTCCCACGTCGACACCGCAGCCGGAATGCCCGACGGCACAGCCGATATCGCGTCGTCGCTGCTGCTCTCGATCCACAGCACTCCGCCCGAGAGCTCGTGCGCCGCGCGAATCGCGTCGACGTGCGACCGCGTCGACGAGTGCCCGATCACGACGACGGGACGGCACACTCCGGCGATCACGACGACGTCGTCGTCGTGCAGCCGCGAATTGACCGGTGCGAGAACAGCTCCGACGCGCCAGGTCGCGAACATCGCGGTAATGAACTCGGGGTGGTTGGGGCTGTCGATCAGCACGACGTCGCCCTTGGACACACCACGGCGTTCCAGTTCGGCGGCGAGCGAGTCCACCTGCGAGTTCAGTTCCCGCCAGCTCCAACGTGTTTCACCGTGTACGACGGCAGTACCGCCCGCGACCCTGCGCGCGGTCTGGCTCAGAATCTCGGCCAGGTTGACCGCTCTGCGCGTCGTCGTCATCGTGTTGCCTCCAGAACAGTTGCGTAGTTGGCGACTGCCGCGCCGCCCATGTTGAAGACCGCAGCGCGATCGGCCGTCGGCAATTGCATGTCCCCTGCCTCGCCCGTCAACTGCAGTGCGGCCATGACGTGTTGGGACACACCCGTCGCACCGAGGGGGTGGCCCTTCGCCTTCAGTCCCCCGGAACGGTTCACCGGCAGGATGCCGTCACGCTCGGTGCGTCCCTCGGCGAGTACCTCGGCTCCCTTGCCCGGCGCCGCGAGCCCGAATGCTTCGTACTGCAGCAACTCGGCGATGGTGAAGCAGTCGTGCGTCTCGAGAAGATCGAGATCGTCGAGGGTCGTACCCGCGTCGGTCAACGCGCCACGGAACGCCCGGGCGGCACCGTCGAACGCCAACGCATCGGCGCGACGGGCGATCGCCAGATGGTCGTTCGCCTGTGCACGGCCGGCGATGCGGACGGAGCGTCGGGCGGTGGCGGCAACGTCGGGCAATGCGACGACCATCGCCGCCGCGCCGTCGGACACGAGAGAGCAGTCGGTGCGCAGCAGTCGGCCGACGACGGTCGGGTTCTTCTCCGACGGTGTTCTGCAGAAGTCGAACCCGAGGTCGCGGCGCAGGTGCGCATACGGGTTGTCGACGCCGTTGCGGTGGTTCTTCGCGGCGATGCGTGCCATCGCGTCGTGGGGATCGTCGTACCGTGCCGCGTACTGATCGGCCAGGTCGGCGAACACTCCGGCGAAACTGCCCATGTGCGACTCCGACGCGCGGTGGCAGCCGGCGAGCAGGATGTCGTTGATCTTGTCGTTCCGCGTGGCGGTCATCTTCTCGGCGCCGACGACGAGGGCGATGCGGCTTCGACCTGCCTGCAGGTTGTCGAGGGCGGTGAACAGCGCGGCACTACCCGTCGAACATGCATTTTCGACGTGGATCGAGGGAACCAGCGCGAGGTCGGGTTGTCCGGCGCCGACCAGGGCGCCTTCGAAACCCTGCTGGGAGAAGCCGTTGTTGAACACGCCGACGGTGACGAGGTCGACGTCCTTCGCGTCGACGCCCGCGTCGGCGATCGCCGCCAACGAGACCTCGGCGATCAGGGCTTCGACGTCGGGACTCTCGCTCTTGCCGAACTTGGTGTGCGCCCAGCCGATGATGTGCGGTGCGGTCACGTGGCTTCCTCTCCTCGTCGTGCGTGAGGCAGGTCACTTCCCCACAGTCAGTCATGGTGGTCCGCGAGGGCACGCGGGAGAACCGCCCTCCGACGAGGACCCGAACCGTCATTTCCTCTTTTTGTCGAACGACGTCCGGATGCGACAGAAAGAGGAAAGCCCGTCCTGTTTCCTCACTCCCGGCCCGATGCCGGTGATCGGCGTCACGCACACACTGGGCGGACCCACACCGCGGAACGAGAGGCCTCACAACGTGCGCGCAGTGCTCAAGACCGAGCCCAAGCCGGGATTCGACCTGGTGAACGACCTGCCCGATCGGCCTCTCGGCCCGGACCAGGTGCGCATCGACGTCGGCGCGGTGTCCGTCTGCGGAACCGACCGCGAGACGTACGAGTACGGGCCTGCCGTGCGCGACCTCGGTCTGCGTCTACCGGTCGTCACCGGGCACGAGTGCGCGGGCGTCGTCGTCGAGATCGGACGGGATGTGTCCGCTCTGCACGTGGGTGACCGCGTCGCCGTCGAAACGCACGTCGCCTGCCTGGACTGCTATCAGTGTCGACGCGGCAACGCACACAACTGCCTGCGGATGGATCTGCTCGGACTGACGATCGACGGCGCGTTCGCGGAGCGTCTCGTCGTTCCTGCGTCGACCTGCTTTCGACTTCCCGACGAGCTGTCCCTCGAAGCCGCCGCGTTACTCGAGCCGGCGGGCAGTGCGATGCACGCGGTCCAGCGCAGCGGTCTCGACCTGAGTGGTGCGCACGTCCTGGTCAGTGGTGCGGGACCCATCGGTTTGGCTGCACTGCAGATTGCGCTGGCACGCGGGGCGAACGTCCTGGTCGTCGAACCGAATCCGCATCGTGCCGCGATGGCGGCCGAGCTCGGGGGAACCGTGGTCCCTGCCGGGGACGGACTGATCGACCGCATTCGCGACCTGACCGGCCCGGCGGAAGGCGTCGACCTGGTGCTCGAATGCTCGGGCGCGCTTCCCGCACTGGAAGCAGGACTGGACGCGGCGCGGCGTGAGGGGACTGTCGTCAGTGTCGGCCTGACGGCTCGACCCGTCGAACTCAGCGCGACGCGTCACCTCATCAGCCGAGGTCTCACACTGAAGGGCAGCTTCGGCCGTCGGATCTGGGATTCGTGGACCGAGCTTTCGGCGCTGGTGGCGTCGGGGCGCGTCGACCTGTCGCGTCTGGTGTCGCACCGGATGGAGCTCGAGGACGTGGAAAGCGCGATCGAGCTGCTGACCGGCGACGCCTGCAAGGTCGTCCTGTATCCACAGGGTGTTCCGCAGGAACTGCGCTCGAAGGAGCTCACGGCGAGCTGACGTGTCAGAACGGTTCGATCCCCTCGGCCCGCATGAGATCGGCGACGCGTAAGCCCAGATGCAGGTTCAGCCGGACGGTTCCGTCGTCGAGGTCGACGCCGATCGCGTCGCGAATTCGGTCGAGCCGGTAGTACAGCGTCGTCCGATGGATGAACAGCGCCTCGGCCGCGGCAGGTCCGGAGCCTGCATGATCGAGGAAGGCACGCAGCGTCTCGAGCAGTCTGCCGGACCGGTCGGCCTCGGCGAGGCGACGTAGCTCGTCGGGGACGGCGGTCCTGTCCCACTGCGACGTAGGCACCCGGGCCAGCACACCCAACACCCCCGCGTTCTCCCAGGCGACGACGGGGTCCTGGCCGACGCGTCGCGCGATCGACGCCGCGAGGCCCGCCTGACGTGCCGACAGCCACGCGTCGGCGAATCCTGCGGCTTCGGCTCCGACGCCTGCGGTGATCGACGCTCCCCGACCGGCCACGTCGGCGGCGTCCCGTGCCATCGCGCGGGCTTCGGCGACGATCGTGTCGAGGTCACGCATCGCCGTCGCGAGATAGACGAGATGGCCGGACGACCCGTCGACCGCGAGCAAGGCGTCACCTCGACTGCGTGACCGGGCGGCCACGAGCGCATGCCGCAACGCGATCGACGTCAGATCCGTGTCGGTGCCGTGGTGCAGCATCAGGGTGACGACGCGTACCGCGCCCGGCTGCACGACGAGTTCCGCCAGTGCCGATTCGCGCCGACCGTCGTCGAGTCCGAGCGCGGCGGCGACGAGCGCCTCCGACTGGGCCGAGTCCTGCGGTGCACGATCGACGACCATGAGGGGTGCGATCTCCGCGGCGACCTCGCCGATCCGTGTGAGCTCGCCGTCGGTGATGCCGCCGTCGGCGTCGATGACGAGGATCTGCCCGAGCACCTCTCCACGCCAGCGAATGGGCACGCCCGCGCGCGAGTGCAACCCGAGAGCGTCGGAACCGGCGATCCGTCCCGGTTTCGTCCATTGGTTGATGCCACTGGCAAGCAAGTGACCGATGGCTTCGCTGCCCGCGTCGCGGTTGAGCATGGCCCTGATGCGCACCGGGTCCTCGTCGCCGAAATGCCTGCTGGCGAACAACATTCTGACGTACGGATCGTTGACCACGACGGACCGACCGAGCTCGTCACCGAACCGATCCACGATGGCCTGCACACTGTCCCTGGACATGCGCTGAGCGTACTCATCGCCTTTTCGACAAAAAGAGGAAACCCGTGGCCGAGCCTTCGTCAACCGACGGTCGTGACTCAGGTCACTATGGATGCAAGGTATGTGAGCCCGCCACGAAATCGACGGGTTCAGACCTCGAGACTGGAGCGCGATGACGTCACGAACACACTCCCCCGCCGAACCGGCGTCGGACGATCAGATGGCAAGCCGGGTGATGCGCAAAGTCGCCCTGCGGCTGATTCCGTTCCTCGGCCTCGCGTACTTCCTGAACTACATCGACCGCACGAACATCGCGTTCGCGAAGCTGACGATGAGCGAGGACCTCGGCCTGACCGAGACCGCGTACGGCCTGGCGAGTGGCTTGTTCTTCGTCGGCTACATTCTTCTCGAGGTCCCCAGCAACCTCGCGCTGCACAAGTTCGGCGCACGACGCTGGATCGCTCGAATCCTCGTGTCCTGGGGGCTGATTGCCGCTCTCATGGCGTTCGTTCCCAACGCCACGTGGCTGAACATCGCTCGCGTCGCACTCGGAATCGCCGAGGCCGGCTTCTTCCCCGGCATCATGCTGTACCTGACGTTCTGGTTCCCCCGCGCGGTCCGCGTGCGTTTGGTCGGCGTGTTCATGGTGGCCCTGCCGCTGTCGAGCGCACTGGGCGCACCGATCTCGTCGGCGATCATCCAGTACTGGCACGGACTGTTCGGCCTCGAAGGCTGGCGCGTCATGTTCCTCGTCGAGGGCATCCCGACCGTTCTTCTCGGCATCGCCGCGTGGTTCTACCTCACCGACCGCCCGCGTCAGGCGAAGTGGCTCAGCACCGAGGAGCGCACGTGGCTCGACCGCCGCATGGAGACCGAACACGCGGAGACCGCCGACACCGGCCACGTCTCGGCCCGTAGCTCGCTGCGCAACCCGAACGTCTGGCTGCTCGGCGTCACCTACTTCGGTATCGGCTACGGCCTGTTCGCCATCAGCTTCTTCCTGCCGACGATCGTCGCCGGCTTCGCGAAGCAGTTCGACACGACGTTCTCGATCGCGCAGAACGGCCTGATCGTCGCGGTGCCGTTCCTGATCTCGTCCGTCGCGATGATCCTGTGGTCGCGACGCTCGGACCGGCTGAAGGAACGCATGTGGCACGTCATCGTGCCGACCGCGTTGGCCACCGTGAGCGTCCCGGTCGCGATGTACATGAGCTCGCCCCTCATGACGATGGTGGTCATCACGCTCACCGCCGTCGGCATCTTCTCGGCGCTGCCGGTCTTCTGGTACCTGCCGACGACGTTCCTCACCGGTGCCGGCGCCGCCGCCGGAATCGCCCTGGTCAACACCATCGGCGCCTCGGCAGGGCTCGTCGCGCCGTACATGACGGGATGGCTGCTCGACGCCACCGGCAGCTCCAAGACGGGCCTCTGGGTCGTCGGCGGGTTCATGGCAATGGCCGTCGTGCTGCTGCTCGTGCTGCGTGGGCGGTTGGCGGCTTCGCCCGTGCGCGCGAATGTATAGCGGGCTATACATTCGCACGCACGAGGGCACTGCATAATGCCCGCATGGCACCCACCGGAATTCTGCGCCGCACCGATACCGGCGTCGACCTCGAGTTGACCCGAACCATCTCCGCGCCGCGCGAGGACGTGTGGGCGACGCTCACCGACTCCGACCGCACCGCGGGATGGTACGGACCATGGGAACGTCTGTCCGAGAACAGCATTCACGTCCAGATGCTGTTCGAGGACGGCGCACCCTGGATGGACATGAACATCGACGTGTGCGAAAGCCCTTCTCGCCTGGCCGTCTCGACGACAGGTGGCTGGCAGATCGACGTCCGGCTCACCGGCGCGACCACACTGACGCTGATCCACCACCTGTCGAGCACCGAGGGCGTCGGCGAAATCGGGCCCGGGTGGGAGTACTACCTCGACATGATGCTCGCCTCGCGCGACGGCACCCCGCTGCCGAGTTTCGACGACTACTACCCGTCGCAGAAGGAGTACTACTCGACGCTGGGAGTGGAGCGATAGCGACGGGACGCGGCGACGATCCTCGCGATCGACTCGCGGGTTCGTTTCAGCTCGTCGAGACCGACCTCCTTGCCGACGGCGTCGGCCCAGGCGTGCTGGTCTTCTCTCAGCCTCCCGAGGGTATCCCGCCCGTTCTGCGTGGGCCGTAACAGCTTGGCGCGTCGGTGTTTCGGATTGTCGACGTACTCGGCCCAGCCCTTGTCGACGAGGATGTCCGCCGTCCGCTGCACGGATTGGCGAGCGAGACCGAGGCCGACGCGTCGGGCGATCTCGGCGACGGCCAACGGCTCGTCGAGCGTGGCGCCCAGTACCTGCCACCATGCGGGCGTCAGACCGGCAGGCTCGGCGATGTCTTTCGCCGCGGCCAGGAATTCGCCGTTGAGCTCGAACGCCGGCAACACCAGGTTCGTCAGCGCATCCCCGGCGGCAGAGCGCTCGCTCACGCGCCGCCGCCGGCGAGTACGTCGTAGTACCTCTTCTCTCCCGTGCTGTAGAGGCCGTACCAGGCGTCGACGATCGGCTGGGGGAACAGCTGCAGCAGTTCGAAGATCGCCTTCGAGAACTCGAGTGGTGCAGTTCCCGGTGCCGTGACGAGTGTGCCGTCGACGGCCACCCGTGCGTCTTCGTAGTAGAGGCTGCCGCTGTATTCGGTGGCGCTGGTGAGGAATTCGGGCGCATTGCTGGTGTGCTTCTTCGCATTCAGCAGGCCGGTTCGCGCGAGCCCGAGCGTCGCGCCGCAGATGCCGCCGACGGGCGTGCCCTTCTCGACCAGCGCCGACGCGAGTCCGAGAACCTTCTCGTGACCCTCGTTCCACGTGTTCCCGCCCGGAAGAACAAGCGCTGCAACGGATTCGGTGTCGAGGTCGGAGAGGTCGCCGTCGGGCCGGACATGCAGTCCGCCGAGCGTCGTGACTTCCTGCCCGTCGTCGGACAGCACCCGCAGCTCGTACCGGTCGTCACCCTGTTCCCGAGCCATGGCAACCCCGGCAACCAGGTAGCCGTACTCCCAGTCCGCCATGGTGTCGGTTGCGTACAGAACGATCGTCGACATCGCTACCTCCGTATTTGACAGTGTGCTGTCAACTATAGCGCAGCGAACCCCGCCGGCCCACCCCCACCG
>NZ_JAAFYV010000044.1:0-44632 GCF_011770055.1 Rhodococcus sp. B10
AAACGACTCGCCCAAGGCAAAAGCAAACGCGACATCATCCGCTGCCTCAAACGAGCCGTCGCCCGCGAAATGTTCCAGCTACTCACACAGAAAATCAGCAGTTGACACTCATAGGAGCATCACGGGTCGCGCAGCGGCACTCAGGACCAGCTGTACTCCGAACGCAAGCGCGCCGCGACGGCGTCGAACTTGCCCTTCGCGAGAACGGCACCCTCGCGGCGGATTCCGGTCTCCGGGACGTCCAGGACACGGTCGAGTCGGATCCAGCTCGGCCGTCCTTCGGCATCCCATGATCCGGAGCCGATCGCGACCCAGTCTCGGTCACCGTCGTGCTTCTGCTGGCTGGACAACATCAGTCCGAGAAGGGTGCTGCCGTCGCGGCCGACGACGAGGACGGGACGGTCCTTGCCCTGGCTCGCGTCCTCCTCGTAGGTGACCCACGTCCACACGATCTCGCCGGGGTCGGCTTTGCCGTCGAGGTCGGGGGAGTATTCGACGCGTCGTGCCCGGTGTGCCGTGGGAACGGCGTTCGACGACACCGGCCGCCCGGCGGGAGCGCTCGGGGCGGGCGTGGTCCTGGAGGCGATAGCGTCCTTGCCCTTCTGGAGGGCACCGGAGTTCTGCAGCTGGCGAAAGAGCCTGGGGCCCTCGCGGAGTGCGATCTTGCCGAGTTCCTTACCGAGTCTGCTCCAGTTGCCAGCCATGGGAGCCGAGTGTAGTCAGGCGGTGAATCGGCTGCGGCGCGACGCGGAACCGGTGGAACGACGCCGGTGTGGGACGGGCGGGAGTGAAGCCTGCGGAACGACCCTCGTGTGGGAGCATGGAGCAGTTGCTCCTGCAAACGCCAGCAAAGGATACGAGTGCCCAGCTTCGCCGACACGACGTTCACCGATCCCACCCGGATCAGGAACTTCTGCATCATCGCCCACATCGACCACGGAAAGTCGACGCTGGCCGACCGGATGCTGCAGCTCACCGGTGTCATCGACGATCGCTCGATGCGGGCGCAGTACCTCGACCGCATGGACATCGAACGCGAGCGCGGCATCACGATCAAGGCGCAGAACGTCCGGCTGCCGTGGACGGTCGACGGCGAAGAATTCGTGCTGCACCTCATCGACACACCCGGGCACGTCGACTTCACGTACGAGGTGTCGCGTGCACTCGAGGCCTGTGAAGGTGCCGTGCTGCTCGTCGATGCGGCGCAGGGCATCGAGGCGCAGACTCTGGCGAATCTTTATCTGGCGCTCGAGAAGGACCTGACGATCATCCCGGTCCTCAACAAGATCGACCTCCCTGCCGCCGACCCGGATCGCTACGCGGGCGAGATCGCGCACATCATCGGCTGCGAGCCGGACGAGGTGCTGCGTGTGTCCGGCAAGACCGGCGTCGGCGTCACGGAACTGCTCGACGAGGTCGTCAAACAGATGCCTGCACCCGTCGGCGACCCCGACGGCCCGGCCCGCGCGATGATCTTCGACTCGGTCTACGACACCTACCGCGGCGTCGTCACCTACGTTCGTGTCGTCGACGGCGAGCTCAAGCCGCGGGAGAAGATCACCATGATGTCGACGGGTGCGACGCACGAGCTTCTCGAGGTCGGCATCGTGTCGCCCGAACCGAAGGCGTCGACGGGTCTCGGCGTCGGCGAGGTCGGCTACCTCATCACCGGTGTGAAGGACGTGCGCCAGTCCAAGGTCGGTGACACGGTCACGACGTTCCGCAAGGGCGCCACCGATCCGCTGACGGGATACCGCGAGCCGCGCCCGATGGTGTACTCCGGCCTCTATCCGGTCGACGGCTCCGACTACCCCGATCTGCGCGACGCGCTCGAGAAGCTGCAGCTCAACGATGCGGCGCTCACCTACGAGCCGGAGACGTCGGTTGCGCTTGGGTTCGGCTTCCGCTGTGGCTTCCTCGGCCTGCTGCACATGGAGATCACCCGCGAACGTCTCGAACGCGAATTCGGCCTCGACTTGATCTCGACGTCACCGAACGTGGTCTACCGCGTCGAGATGGAGGACGGCACCGAGCACACCGTCACCAACCCGTCGTACTGGCCCGAGGGCAAGACACGCGACGTGTTCGAGCCGATGGTGCGATGCACCATCATCTCGCCGAGCGAGTTCATCGGCTCGATCATGGAGCTGTGCCAGGGACGACGCGGTGAGCTGGGCGGTATGGACTACCTGTCGGAGACCCGCGTCGAGCTGCGGTACACCATTCCGATGGCCGAGATCATCTTCGACTTCTTCGACATCCTGAAGTCGCGGACCCGCGGATACGCCAGCCTCGACTACGAGGAGGTCGGCGAGCAGAGCGCGGCCCTCGTCAAGGTCGACATCCTGCTGCAGGGTGAAGCCGTCGACGCGTTCTCCGCGATCGTGCACAAGGACGCGGCTGCGGCCTACGGCAACAAGATGACAACCAAGTTGAAGGAACTGATCCCGCGCCAGCAGTTCGAGGTGCCGATCCAGGCTGCCATCGGCTCGCGCATCATCGCCCGCGAGAACATCCGCGCCATCCGCAAGGACGTCCTCGCGAAGTGTTACGGCGGTGACATCAGCCGTAAGCGCAAGCTGCTCGAGAAGCAGAAGGAAGGCAAGAAGCGCATGAAGACCATCGGTCGCGTCGACGTGCCGCAGGAGGCCTTCGTTGCAGCGCTGTCGTCGGAGTCGTCGGCGGACAAGCCCAAGAAATAGTGCGCCTGCGGCGCCCGTGCGCGAAAAGTTGGCGCCCGCTCCAACTATGCACGCACGGGTGGCGCAGCCGCCGGGAGTAAGTTCGCACAGTATGACGACACGGATACTGAGCGAACTGAGGATTCCCATCGTCGGAGCACCCATGGCGGGAGGTCCGTCGACGCCCGAGCTGGCGGCAGCAGTGTCGAGCGCAGGTGGCCTCGGCATGATCGCCGGTGCGCTGCTGACGCCCGAAAAGCTTGCCGAGCAAGTGAATTGGGTGCGTGGCACGCTCGGGTCGGTGCCGTTCGGTGTCAATCTGTTCATGCCCGAGGACGCGACGGGCGCCGACGTCGACGCCTACGCAGCTCGGCTGCAGCCCTGGTTCGAGAAGTACGACGTCGAACCAGGAGCGCTGCCGCGTCGCGACGACTTCTACCCCGAGAAGTTCGAGTGGCTGATCACCGACCCGGTGCCCGTCGTGTCGAGCACGTTCGGCACGTTCACCGCCGACGAGGTCGCACGTCTGCACGCCGTCGGGACCGAGGTGTGGGCGACGGTCGCGCGCGCCGAGGACGCGTCGGTGGCCACTGCGAACGGGGTCGACGCGCTGATCGTGCAGGGGCCGGAGGCCGGGGGTCATCGCGGTACGTTCGACGGTTCTGCGCCCGAGGCTCCGCTGGCCGAGGTTCTCGACGCGGTGGCCGCGGTCTCGGGCCTGCCGCGCATCGCAGCAGGCGGCCTCATGGACGGCAACGACGTTGCGCCGCTGTTGGATTCGGGTGCAGCGCACGCAGCTCAGCTCGGGACCGCGTTGCTCGACACCCCGGAAGCCGGCACGAGGCCGGTGCACCGTGAACAGCTCACCCGCATCGCGAACACTGCTGTCACGCGGGCGTTCTCGGGGCGCCCTGCACGGGGTCTCGAGAACGACTTCATGCGCGAGAACTCCGCTGACGCACCGCTGGCGTACCCCGACGTGCACTACCTGACCGGGCCGATGCGCGCGAAGGCCGCGGCCGCACACGATCCGTCGGCGCTGTCGATGTGGGCCGGTACGGGACATGCTCGCGTGCAGTCGCTTCCGACTGCCGAGCTGATGGCGACATGGGCGAGGCAGTTGGGCCGCTGACGCGGCCCGTGCGTGCGAATGTGCAGCCCGCTGCACATTCGCACGCACGAAAGGGTCAGCTGGTGTGCGCCGGCTGGAAGTGCCCGGCCGCCTGTGCTTCCTCCGCACGGATGACGTGCACGACGGCGTTGATCAGCGCGAGGTGCGTGAACGCCTGCGGGAAGTTGCCGAGGTGCCGACCGGTGCGCGCGTCGATCTCCTCCGCGTACAGCTTGAGCGGACTCGCGTATCCGAGCAGACGCTCGCACAGGTGCTTGGCCCGCTGCAGTTCACCGATCTCGACGAGCGCCGACACCAGCCAGAAGGAACAGATGGTGAAGGTGCCTTCCTCGCCCTCCAGGCCGTCGTCCGTGGTGTCGACCTTGTATCGGAGAACGAGTCCGTCGACGGTCAGCTCGTCGGCGATCGCGAGAACCGTTGCGCGGACGCGTTCGTCGTCGGCGGGCAGGAACCGCAGCAGCGGCACGAGCAACAACGACGCGTCGAGCGAGTCGTGGCCGTACCGCTGGGTGAGTACGCCACGCTCGTCGACGCCGTTCGCGAGCACGTCCTCGCGGATCTCGTCGGCGATCTTGTTCCACTCGTCCGCGTACTCGTCCTCGCCGTGGATCGACGCCAGCTTGGCGCCGCGGTCGAGCGCGACCCAGCACATCACTTTCGACGACGTGAAGTGCTGCGGCTCGCCGCGCACCTCCCAGATGCCGCGGTCGGGCTTTCTCCAATTGGCGATGGCCTCTTCGACCTGACGCTTGAGCAGCGGCCACAGCGACTCCGGAACGTGCTCCCGTGAACGCACGTGCAGGTACACCGAATCGAGCATGGTGCCCCAGATGTCGTGCTGCTCCTGGTTGTACGCGCCGTTGCCGATGCGGACGGGCTTCGCGCCGTCGTAGCCGGAGAGGTGGTTCAGTTCGCTTTCCTCCAGCGTCTTCTCACCACCGATTCCGTACATGACCTGCAGGGGATTGGCGCTGCCGTCGTCGGAGACCGAGACGTCCGACATGAACGAGAAGAAGTCGTTGGCCTCACGGTCGAGTCCGAGTGTGTACAGGCCCCACAACGCGAACGTCGAGTCGCGCACCCAGGCGTAGCGATAGTCCCAATTTCGTTCGCCCCGTGGGGTCTCCGGTAGAGACGTGGTCGACGCGGCCAGTAGGGCGCCCGTCGGCGCGTACGTCAGGCCCTTGAGAGCCAGTGCGCTGCGCTGAAGGTATCCGCGCCACGGGTGATCGGGGAAGCGTCCGATGGTGATCCACTGACGCCAGCATTCGGACGTGCGCCACATCTTCTCGGCGGCCTCGTCGAACGTCTTGGGTGCCGGGAGGTCGGACCACGAGAGTGCGACGAACACGTTGTCACCCTCGGTCATTCGCGTGCGGGCGCGAGCCTCGCGACCTTCGATGCCGATGCGCAGGTTGGTGGTGAGCTTGAGCGTCGGCTGATCACCGATCGAACTGGCCTCGCACGTCGCAGTCGCTTCTTCGTAGACCTTGCCGGTGTACTCCCAGCGGGCGGGCGCTCGGTGGTAGTCGAACGCGGGCTCACAGCTCATCTCGAGTTCGACGGTCCCGCTGACGCATTTGACCGTGCGAAGCAGTATGTGTTCGGCGTCCCAGTCGCTCGGGGCGCGCTTGTGCGTGCGGGAACGCTGATCGGTGTTGTGCCAGGGCCCCATCACCAATGCGTCGCGCACGATGATCCACCCGGTTTCGGTCTGCCACGTCGTCTCGACGATCAGTCCGCCGGGCAGGTAGCGACGCGCGGCGGGAACCGACTGTCCGTAGGGGCCGACGCGGAAGTGGCCTGCGCTTCGGTCGAGGACGGCGCCGAAGACGCTGGGGGAGTCGGGACGCGGCACACACATCCACTCGACCGACCCGTTGCGCGCGATCAGGCATGTGGTCTCGCAGTCGGAGAGAAACGCGTAGTCGTCGATGGGGGGAAACGCGCTGCGGTAGGAGATCGGAGTCGAGATCGGGGCTTCCGTGCTGGCCAGGGCGCCCTGGCCGTCGTGTCCGTCCATGTCGGGTGCGCCCGGTAGCGGAATCATGTCGTCGCGTACGGGTACGTTGATCGACTTGTCCTCGTATGCCGTCATACGCCAATCATCGACGCAGGAGTGCGCGTCGTCCACCGATGCGGGTCGTCGGCGTGGCGGCTACTACAGTGACACAGGTGCACGCGTTAGCCACATGGTGGGACGGAATCGAGCTGTGGGTCACCGGACTCCCGTTCGTTCCCCAGTCGATCGTCGTGCTTCTGGTTCTCGTGCCGATCGCGTTCGGGGTGGCGCGGTTGTTCGACCGCGTGCTGGCCGAGGTTCTGCGTGCGCTCGGACGCGATGCCCGGTCCGACCGCGACGTCGCTGTCGCAACGGACGATTCACCGTCGAGGGAAGGTCACTGATGCCGAAGTCGAGAGTCACTCTCGCGCTGATCGCGCTGCTGGTACTCGTCGTACTGGCGTGGCTGCTGACCCGGTAGACCGACGCGATGAGGGGCGCGGAGTCGGATTTTCGGTCCGTCGAAGTCCTCTGCTAGATTTCTGACCGTGTCTGCCGCTGCCGAGTACCGGGTCCGCCATGAGTTGGCGTTGATTGCGGTCGGCAAGCTCGATGTCGCAGATATCGACTGTTGTCGAATCACGTCCTAGACGCGAACTGTTCTCCGGCGGTAGATCGCGCATCCATGTAGAGGGTGCGCCTGCGTCGGTGCACGTCTCGCGGACGGTTCGGCTCGTTCGTCGCCCTCTCGGGGGTTGTCGACGGCGCAGTCCACGGACCGTCCTCCGGCACGACTTCCGTACGACCTTCCGTGGATCCATCCGAGGCAACACTCGATGAAAGGCCCTACTCGATGAGGCACAGCTCTCGTTACCTGCTCACCACGTTCGCAGCCGTCGGAACCCTCGTTCTCGCTGCGTGCGGGGGTGGATCGAGTGACACGGTCGGCGGCTCGACCGACACGTCGAGCGGTCCTGCTCTGACGCTGGTCGGCTACGCGGTGCCGAAGAACGGGTGGGACGCCATTGCTCCCGCGTTCGCGGCCACCGAGGACGGCGACGGTACGTCGATCAATGCCGACTACGGCGCGTCGGGCAACCAGTCGCGCAAGGTGGCCGACGGCGCGCCCGCCGACATCGTCAACTTCTCCGTCGAGCCGGATGTGACCCGTCTGGTCAAGGCAGGCAAGGTCGACGAGGACTGGAACCAGAACGCATACGGCGGTGTTCCATTCGGTTCGGTGGTGACTCTCGTTGTGCGCGAGGGTAATCCGAAGAACATTCAGACGTGGGACGATCTGCTGAAGCCGGACGTCCAGGTCATCAGCCCCAGCCCGCTCAGCTCCGGCTCGGCCAAGTGGAACCTGTTGGCTCCTTACGCGGCCAAGAGCAACGGTGGCCAGGACAAGCAGGCCGGCCTCGACTACGTGCAGCAGCTGGTCTCCGGCCACTTCCCCGTGCAGCCCGAGTCGGGACGCGCGGCGACCGAGGCGTTCCTGCAGGGACAGGGTGACGTCCTGATCAGCTACGAGAACGAGGCGTTGCTCATCGAGGAGCAGGGACAGCCGGTCGAGCATGTCGACGTCGCCGACACCTTCCGCATCGACAACCCCGTCGCCGTCGTCAACACGAGCGCGCAACTCGACAGGGCGAACGCGTTGAACGATTTCGTCTACACCGACGAGGGACAGCGCATCTGGGCCGAGGAAGGGTTCCGGCCGACGAACCCGGAGATCGCCGCCGAGTTCACGGACAAGTTCTTCACGCCCGCGACGCTGCGCACGATCGACGATCTCGGTGGTTGGGAAGCCGTCGACGCCGAGCTCTTCGGTGACAACGGAGCCATCACCACTATCTACAAAGAGAACACGCAGTAATCACCATGTCCTCGACGCACATCGATTCGGCCCCCGGCACGCGGCCTTCCCCCCGAAAGGGGCGGAAGTTCCGCGGGTCGGGTTCGGTCGGGCCCTTCGGTCTCGGGGTCGCGGTGCTCTGGCTGAGCATCATCGTTCTGCTGCCGCTGGCGGCTCTGACCGTGAAATCGTTCGACGACGGCATCTCGGGCTTCTGGGATGCGATCACCGAGCCGCGCGCCATCGCCACGTTCAAGGTCACCCTGGAGGTGTCGGTGGCCGCCGCGGTCATCAACCTCGTGTTCGGAACGCTGATCGCCTGGGTGCTCGTCCGCGACGATTTTCCGGGCAAGCGCATCGTCAACGCGCTGATCGATCTGCCGTTCGCTCTGCCGACGATCGTCGCGAGCCTCGTGCTGCTGTCGCTGTACGGTCCCGCGAGTCCGATCGGTCTGGTGTTCAACGCGACGAAGCCGGCAGTCGTCGTCGCGCTGCTGTTCGTGACGCTTCCGTTCGTGGTGCGCGCCGTCCAGCCGGTCCTGATCGAGCTGGACAAGGAAGTGGAAGAGGCTGCCGCGTCCCTGGGCGCGAACAACTGGACGATCTTCCGCTCGATCGTTCTCCCCGTGTTGCTGCCGTCGATTCTCAGCGGTGCCGGCCTTGCGTTCGCCCGTGCCATCGGCGAGTTCGGTTCCGTCGTGCTGATCGGCGGCAACATTCCCGGTGACACGCAGATCGCGTCGCAGTACATCCGTGAGCTGATCGAGTACGACCAGCCCGTCGATGCCGCTGCCATCTCCGTCGTCCTGCTCGCGCTGGCGTTCGTGGTGCTGTTCGTGCTGCGCATCGTCGGTAACCGGCTCGCTCGGCGTGAGGAGCAGATCCGATGAAGGTCGGGCTTCCCGTCAAACTGTCGCTGCGCACGGTCGCGCTGCTGTACCTCGCGGCACTCGTGCTGTTCCCTCTTGCGGCGATTCTCTACCGCACGTTCGAGAACGGTTTCGCCGAGTTCTGGGGACTGATCACGACGCCTGCAGCGCAGTCGGCGCTGCAGTTGTCGTTGCTGATCGTCGCGATCGTCGTGCCGGTCAACGTCGTGTTCGGTGTCATCACCGCGTTGGCTCTCGTCCGCGGGCGCTTCCGCGGCAAGGGCATCCTCGAGGCCGTCGTCGATCTGCCGTTCGCCGTGTCGCCCATCGTCACCGGTGTCGCCCTCATTCTGCTGTGGGGTGCCAACGGATGGTTCGGTGGTGTCGAGTCCCTCGGTTTCAAGATCATCTTCGCGTTGCCCGGCATGGTCATCGCGACGATCTTCGTGACGCTTCCGTTCGTCGTCCGCGAAGTCGAGCCGGTGCTCTACGAGATCGGCGAAGAGCAGGAGGAGGCGGCGTCGACGCTGGGCGCGTCGTCGTGGCAGACGTTCTGGCGCATCACATTGCCTGCGATCCGCTGGGGTCTGACCTACGGCATCGTCCTCACTGTTGCCCGTTCACTGGGTGAGTTCGGTGCGGTGATCATGGTGTCGACGAACCTCCCCGGCATTTCGCAGACGCTCACGCTCCTGGTGAACTCGCGGTACGAGGACTTCAACCAAGCAGGCGCCTACGCCGCGTCGACTCTGCTCATGGCAATCGCCGTCATCGTGTTGCTGCTGATGACTGCCCTCGACAAAAAGAGGACGAAGTAAATGACCGCACAGAAGAGTTCCGACATCGAGATCTCCGTGGTGGGTGCCAAGAAGAACTACGGCGACTTCGCGGCTCTCGACAACGTGAGCATCGACATCCCCAAGGGGTCGTTGACCGCGCTTCTCGGTCCGAGCGGTTCGGGCAAGTCCACGCTGCTGCGTTCGATCGCCGGTCTCGAACAGCTCGACTCCGGCCAGGTCATTCTGGCGGGCGAGGACGTGACGTGGGTCAGCCCTCAGAAACGCGAGATCGGCTTCGTGTTCCAGCATTACGCAGCCTTCAAGCACTTGAGCGTGCGTGACAACGTCGCGTTCGGATTGAAGATTCGCAAGCGTCCGAAGGACGAGATCAAACGCCGCGTCGACGAATTGCTCGAGATCGTCGGGCTCGCGGGCTTCCAGACGCGTTTCCCCGCGCAGCTGTCCGGCGGTCAGCGTCAGCGCATGGCGTTGGCGCGAGCACTCGCCGTCGACCCTCAGGTTCTGCTGCTCGACGAGCCGTTCGGTGCACTCGACGCGAAGGTGCGCGAAGACCTTCGGACGTGGCTACGCCGCCTGCACGACGAGGTGCACGTGACGACGGTCCTGGTCACTCACGACCAGGAGGAGGCGCTCGACGTCGCCGACCGCATCGCCGTCATGAACAAGGGACGGATCGAACAGGTCGGGTCACCCGAGGATCTCTACGATCGTCCCGAGAACGACTTCGTCATGTCGTTCCTCGGACAGGTCGCCAAACTCAACGGAATGTTGGTGCGGCCGCACGACATTCGCGTCGGACGGGATCCGGCACTCGCACTCGCGCAGAAGAACGGCACCGCGGAGTCGGCCGGTGTGACGCGGGCGATCGTCGAACGCGTCGTTCACCTGGGATTCGAGGTCAAGGTGGAGCTGAAGAACGCTGCGACGGGTGAAGCGTTCTCCGCGCAGATCACGCGAGGCGACAGCGAAGCTTTGCAGCTCGAGCCCGGTGAGACGGTGTACGTGCGGGCGACGCGCATCCCGGAGATCGTCCCGACCGGCTAGGGGCCTGCGGCCCCCGTGCGCGGGAATGTACAGCCCGCTACGCATTCGCGCGCACGGGTGGCGGAGCCGCCCACCGCCGCGTCGTACCGTGCCGACACGACATCGGCGACGAAGGGGTGGTCGCCGAGAACGTCGGCATGGGTGACGTCGATGTCGAGTGCGTCGACCTCGTCGCGCACTCGGTCGGTGAGCAGCCCGGGGGCGATGAACCACGGGGCGATGACGATACGACGCGCCCCGGCTGCCGTCAGGTGCGAGATCGCTTCGGTGGGACCGGGATTGCGGTTCGTCGCGAAGCACGTCACCGCGCCTGCCCATCCCGTTCCGGCGGACACACGCGCTGCCAGTGCGCGGGTACGTCGGTTCGCAGCCTCCCTGGACGATCCGACTGCGGCGACCGCGACGCCGATCGTCGGGTCGTCCATGTCCACGCCGGCGCCGAGAATGCGGGCACGCAGCGCATCGACGAGGCGATTGTCGTCGCCGAGAACCTCGGCTTGCACCAGCGAGAGGGACGGGTGCCGCCGTCGCGCGGCATCCAGAATTCCGGGCAGATCGACCCGGGCATGAAAAGCATTGCCGAGCAACAACGGAACGAAAGCAGCGGATTCGTGCCCGTCGGCGGCGACTTCGTCGATGACCTGTTCCACGCTGGGTTCGGTCAGATCCAGATATGCGACCCTGACGTCGAGGTCGGGCCGACGCACGCGAACGCGGTCGACCACCGCGCCCACGGTCCGCGACGAACGAGGGTCGCGGCTACCGTGGGCGACGGCGATCAACACACCCATGTCAGGACGGAACCGGTTCTCCCAGTTCGACTGCCGACAGCGCGTCGCCGACGAGACCGGCGGCGAGGGTGTTGCCTCCGGCAGGATCGATCAGCAGGAAGCTGCCGGTGTGCCGGTTGACGGCGTAGTCGTCGGCGACGATGGGCTCGGCGACGCGCACAGAGATGCGCCCGATGTCGTTGAGCTCCAACGTTTCCGGAGACGGATCGGCCGTCAGGTTCTGTTCGTCGAACTTCTCGACCAGTGCGCCGACGATGGCCTGCGTCGTCCGGGTTCCGTGCTTGAGCAGCAGGCGTGCACCCGGGCGAAGGGGCTTCTCGGCCAGCCAGCACACGGTGGCGTCGAACTCGCCGATGGGCTCGGGAGCGTCCTGCGGCGAGACGATGGAGTCTCCGCGGGACACGTCGACGTCGTCGGCGAGGATCAGCGTGATGCTGCGTCCGGCGCTTGCGGAATCGAGTTCGCCATCGGCGGTGTCGATGCGCTCGACCGTGGTCCGGGTGCCGGACGGCAGGACGACGACCTCGTCACCGGGGGCGACGGTGCCTGCGGCGACCTGGCCCGCGTAGCCGCGGTAGTCCGGGAATTCGGCTGTGCGAGGACGGATCACGTACTGCACGGGGAAACGAAGTCCGACGCGGTGCGGCTCGGCGTCGACCGGAACCGACTCGAGGTGCTCGATGAGCGTCGGGCCGTCGTAGTAGGGGGTGTTGGTGGATCGGACGGCGACGTTGTCTCCGTGCAGAGCCGACACCGGGATCTCGACGACGTCCTCCGCGGCCCAGCCGAGCGACGAGGTCAGCGAGTTGAACTCGGCGGAGATGTCCGCGAACACCGTCGCCGGATCCTCGACGAGGTCGATCTTGTTGACGGCAAGCACCAGCTTGGGCACACCGAGCAGGGCGAGAACCGCCGCGTGCCGACGCGTCTGCGTGATGACGCCCTTGCGCGCATCGACGAGCAGGATGACGAGCTGAGCCGTCGACGCGCCCGAGACGGTGTTGCGGGTGTACTGCACGTGGCCCGGGGTGTCCGCGAGAACGAAAGATCGTGCAGGCGTGGCGAAGTAGCGGTACGCGACATCGATGGTGATGCCCTGCTCGCGCTCGGCGCGCAGACCGTCGACGAGGAGCGACAGGTCGGGAGTGCTGAGGCCGCGGTCGACCGATGCGCGTGTGACGGCGTCGATTTGGTCCGCGAGAACGGACTTCGTGTCGTACAGCAGCCGACCGACGAGGGTCGACTTTCCGTCGTCGACGCTGCCTGCGGTGGCGAGACGCAGTAACTGGGAGCCGGGAGTGGAGCCTGCGGAATGACCAGAAATGGCAGCACTGCTCATCAGAAGTATCCTTCGCGCTTGCGGTCTTCCATGGCCGCCTCGGAGACGCGGTCGTCGCCGCGGGTGGCGCCACGTTCGGTGAGTCGGGAGGCGGCGACCTCGGCGAGAATCGCCTCGTTGTCCGCGGCGTCGGACAGGACGGCTCCGGTGGTGGACCCGTCACCGACGGTGCGGTAGCGCACGGACAGCGTCTGCAGCTCTTCGGCCTCGGTGGGACCGCCCCACACGCCAGGGGTCATCCACATGCCGTCGCGCTGGTACACCGGACGCTGGTGCGCGTAGTAGATGCTCGCCAACTCGACGTTCTCGCGCGCAATGTAGCGCCAGATGTCCAGCTCGGTGAAGTTGCTGAGCGGGAAGACGCGAACCTGCTCACCGGGGGAGTGCTTGCCGTTGTACAGGTTCCACAGTTCCGGCCGCTGCTTCTTGGGGTCCCACTGACCGAATGCGTTGCGCAGCGAGAAGATTCGTTCCTTGGCGCGGGCGCGTTCCTCGTCCCGTCGGGCACCGCCGAAGACGGCGTCGAAGCGGTTCTCGGAGATGGCGTCGAGCAGCGGCACCGTCTGCAGCGGGTTGCGGATGCCGTCGGGGCGCTCGGTGAGGCGGCCGTCGGCGAGGTAGTCCTCGACCTTGGCCACGTGCAGGCGCAGGTTGTACTTGGACACGACGTGGTCGCGGAAGTCGAGGACCTCCTGCAGGTTGTGCCCGGTGTCGACGTGCAGCAGCGAGAAGGGCAGGGGCGCAGGCCAGAACGCCTTGATCGCGAGGTGCAGCAGGACGGTCGAGTCCTTGCCTCCCGAGAACAGGATGACCGGCCGTTCGAACTCGCCCGCGACCTCACGGAAGATGTGGATGGCCTCGGACTCGAGTGCGTCGAGGGTGTCGAAGCGCGTGCTGTCGACCTGGGGGCGCTCGGTGGCGAAGTTGAGTGTCATGAGGCGTGCAACCCACATTCCGTTTTGGCCTTACCGGCCCACCGTCCGCTACGCGGATCGGCGCCGGGGGCGGGCTTGACGGTGCACGGCTGGCACCCGATCGATGGATACCCCTCGTCGACGAGAGGATTGACGAGAATTCCGTGTTCGTCGATGTACCGCTGCATGTCGTCGTCCGACCAGGCCGCGATGGGATTGATCTTGACGAGGCCGAACGCGTCGTCGAAGGAGATCAGCGGCGCGTTCGCCCGAGTGGGAGCCTCGACGCGTCGGATGCCGGTGACCCACGCGCTGTAGTTCGCGAGTTCCTTCTTCAGCGGCGCGACCTTGCGCAGCGCGCAGCAGCGGTTCGGCTCGCGGGCGAAGAGGTCCTTGCCTTCGATCGAATCCTGTTCGGCGACACTGTGTTCGGCGCGTGCATCGATGACGTTGACGCCGTAGACGGCCTCGACGGCGTCACGGGTTCCGATGGTCTCCGCGAAGTGGTAACCGGTGTCGAGGAACAGGACGTCGACGCCGGGATGCACCTGAGTCGCGAGGTGCACCAACACTGCGTCCTGCATGTTCGACGCCACGATGTAGTCGTTGCCGAACTCGCGCTCGGTCCACTGCATCAATTCGGTGGCATTCGCACCGTCGAGTTCACGGGCGCCGCGCTCGGCGATCGCCTTCAGCTCGTCGACCGTCAGATTCATTCTCGTGCTCATCGCAAATCCGCCTCGTCTGCTCGCACGGCCCACTGCGCGAACCGCTCTCCATCTTCGCGGTGCTTGACGAAGTTCCGCACCACTCGTTCGATGTAGTCGCCCAGCTCGGTGCTGTTCACCTTGTGCTGGCGCAGCTTTCGGCCGAACGCACTGTCCAGGCCGAGGCTGCCACCGAGGTGAACCTGGAAGCCCTCGACCTGATTCCCGTCGCCGTCGTCGACGAGCTGTCCCTTGAAGCCGATGTCCGCGATCTGCGAGCGCGCGCACGAGTTGGGGCAGCCGTTGATGTTGATGGTCACCGGGACGTCGAGCTGGGCGTTGACGTCGGCGAGCCGAGCCTCGAGATCGGGCACGAGGACCTGCGATCGCTTGCGCGTCTCGGCGAACGACAGCTTGCAGAACTCGATTCCGCTGCACGCCATCAGGTTCTTGCGCCAGTGCGACGGCCGAGCCGGCAGCCCGAGTGCGTCGAGATCGGCGATGAGATCTTCGAGCTTGTCGTCCGGGACGTCGAGCACGATGAGCTTCTGGTACGGCGTGAACCGGATGCGGTCCGATCCGGCCTTCTCCGCGGCGTCGGCCACCTTGCCGAGGATGGTGCCCGAGACACGACCGGCGATCGGTGCGACGCCGACGGCATTGAGCCCGTTCTTGAGCTTCTGGATGCCGACGTGGTCGCGCGGACGCGCGGGCTTCTCGGGCGCGGGACCGTCGATCAGCTTGCGGTGCAGGTACTCGTCCTCGAGAACCTGGCGGAACTTCTCGATGCCCCAGTCCTTGATCAGGAACTTCAGGCGCGCCTTCGTGCGGAGGCGACGGTAGCCGTAGTCGCGGAAGATCGAGACGACGCCTTCCCAGACGTCGGGTACCTCGGCGAGCGGCACCCAGACGCCGACGCGCTGCGCCAGCATCGGGTTGGTCGACAGTCCGCCGCCGACCCACAGGTCGAGACCGGGGCCGTGCTCGGGGTGGTTCACGCCGATGAACGCGACGTCGTTGATCTCGTGCACCACGTCCTGCAGGCCGGAGATCGCCGTCTTGAACTTGCGGGGCAGGTTCGAGTACTCGGGCTTACCGATGTAGCGCTCGACGATCTCGTCGATGGCAGGCGTCGGATCGAGGATCTCGTCGACGGCCTCGCCTGCGAGAGGAGACCCGAGCACGACGCGGGGGCAGTCACCGCACGCCTCGGTGGTCTTCAGGCCGACGGCTTCGATGCGACGCCAGATCTCGGGGACGTTCTCGACCTCGATCCAGTGGTACTGAACGTTCTCGCGGTCGGAGAGGTCGGCGGTGTCGCGAGCGAACTCCTTGGAGATACCGGCGAGCGTGCGCACCTGCTCGACGTTCAGCGCGCCTGCGTCGCACCGAATGCGCATCATGAAGTACTTGGCTTCGAGCAGATCGATGTTGTCGTCGCCGGTGTACGTGCCGTCGTATCCCTGCTCGCGCTGGGTGTAGAGACCCCACCAGCGGAAGCGGCCGCGCAGATCGCTCTTGTCGATGCTGTCGAAGCCTTGCTTGGAATAGATGTTCTCGATGCGAGCCCGCACGTTCAGCGGGTTGTCGTCCTTCTTGGACTGCTCGTTGGGGTTGAGCGGCTCGCGGTATCCGAGTGCCCACTGGCCCTCGGCCCGTCGCTTGGCCGGACGCGGCGTGCGTTCCCGCGGGGCTACGCGCGCCGGGGCGGACGAACCCGCGTCGGTCGGGGCGTCGGTGGTCGACGACATCTACTGCTCCTGCATCTTTTCTCTACCGGGCGGCCAAGGGGAGGGGCTGAGACTCACCACTTGCACACGCGTCCGGACGGATCGGGGGTGTGGCGGGGAACTACCGGGAACGAGCTGTGGGTCGAGGGGGAGCCGGCAACGGGCTCAGCAACACACTCGACAGCATCGACACGACGAGCTGCAGACACGCTTGAGGTCGACGTGGCGGCGCGCCACGAGTCGGATCCCGGTGTCAGTCACGGCGACCATTGTGCCACGTCATTCGGCCAGGTCCGACCATGGACGCCTATTTACCCGAAATTCACGGTAAATAGGCTGGCAGAGACGTTGCCCTCACGCCGGAAAGTGTGCCGCACTCGGTCTGGAACACTGGACGGGTGAACATCGTCGCCGCTCCACCCGTGCCCTTCGAGCTGCCCGACGCGGCATTCGACGGCGTCGGGCAACGGCCGTTCGGTGTGTACGTCCATGTTCCGTTCTGTGCGACGCGGTGCGGCTACTGCGATTTCAACACCTACACCGCCGGGGAACTCGGAACTTCCGCGTCACCGCAGTCCTGGCGCGAGGCGATGCGTCGGGAGTTGGAGGCGGCTGCGTCGCTGCTCGCCGATCGCGCGGGCGTCGTGCCGACGGCCGACACCGTGTTCGTCGGAGGCGGGACGCCGTCGCTGCTCGGAGGCGACGGCTTGACCGACGTTCTGAATGCCGTCCGCGCCAGTTTCGGTCTGACCCCGGGGGCCGAGGTGACGACGGAATCGAACCCGGAGTCGACGTCACCCGAGTTCTTCGACGCGCTCCTGTCGGCAGGGTTCACGCGTGTCTCGCTCGGAATGCAGTCCGCGGCACCGCACGTCCTTCGGGTTCTCGATCGCACGCACACCCCGGGCCGGGCAGTGGCCGCCGCGAGGGAAGCGAAGGCGGCCGGCTTCGGCCACGTCAACCTCGATCTCATCTACGGCACGCCGGGGGAGCGTCCCGAGGATCTCGACAGCTCGCTCGACGCGGTGCTGACGGCAGGCGTCGACCACGTCTCGGCCTACGCGCTCATCGTCGAGGACGGCACGGCCATGGCACGCAAGGTGCGTCGCGGGGAGCTGCCGATGCCCGACGACGACGTCCTCGCCGCCCGCTACGAACGGATCGACTCCGTTCTGTCCGGTGCGGGGCTGAGCTGGTACGAGGTGTCCAACTGGGCGAGCGACGCCGACGCGGAGTGCAAGCACAACGTCGGCTACTGGGACGGCGGAGACTGGTGGGGTGCCGGGCCGGGTGCGCACAGCCACGTCGGCGGTACGCGGTTCTGGAACGTCAAACACCCTGCGCGGTACGCGGATCAGCTGGCGTCGGGCGCGTTCCCGGTGGCAGGCAGCGAATTGTTGACGCGCGAGGATCGGCATCTCGAAGAACTGATGCTGAAGATCAGGCTCAGGACGGGCCTTCCGGCCGACGTGCTCGACGCGGACGAGCGTCACGCGGCGGACCAGGTCGTCGCCGATGGGTTGATGACGTTCGCCGATGGGCGATTCGTACTCACCGATCGCGGCCGACTGCTCGCCGACGCCGTCGTACGCAGCATCGCTGCGTGAGGGCTCAGGCTCCCAACAGGTCGTAGTCGAAGACGCGGGCGTGCAGGACGGTTCGGTTGCGTAGCGCGGCGCGCACGGCCCGGTGCAAGCCGTCTTCCAGGTACACGACGCCTCGGTAGTGCACGGCGTGTGGGAACAGGTCGCCGTAGAACGTGGAGTCCTCGGACAGCAGACGATCGAGTTCGAGCACCTTCGTGGTCGTGACGATCTCGTCGAGTCTGAGCTGGCGCGGCGGGATCTTCGACCAGTCACGCAGCGACAACCCGTGCTCCGGGTAGGGCTTGCCGTCGCGAACGCCTTTGAAGATCATTCGGTATCCGTCGTCGTCGAATGGGGCACCCGACCACAGTAAGGCCTTGCCGTCACCGACGGCGGTAGGGCCACTAGACTCGAACTCCGACGTGAACAGTGGAATGGAGGTGGGCACCGATGTCGAGCACCGAAGACAGACGGTTCGAGGTTCTACGCGCGATCGTCGCCGACTATGTCTCCACCCAGGAACCCGTCGGCTCGCGGGCTCTCGTCGAGCGACACAACCTCGGGGTGTCCAGTGCGACAGTGCGCAACGACATGGCTGTTCTGGAGGCCGAGGGGTACATCGCGCAGCCGCACACCAGTTCGGGGCGTGTCCCGACGGACAAGGGGTACCGGCAGTTCGTCGACCGCATCGCCGACGTCAAGCCGCTGTCGACGTCCGAGCGTCGCGCGATCCTCGAATTTCTCGAGAACGGCGTCGATCTCGACGACGTCCTGCGCCGCGGTGTGAGGTTGCTCGCGCAGCTGACCCGACAGGTGGCCGTCGTGCAGTATCCGACGCTGTCGGTGTCGTCGGTGCGGCACCTCGAAGTGGTCGCGTTGACGCCTGCACGCCTTCTTCTGGTTCTGATCACCGACTCCGGTCGCGTCGACCAACGCATCGTCGAGTTGGGCGACGTCATCGACGACGAGAATCTCTCCCAGCTGCGCAACCTGCTCGGTGGCGCGCTCGAAGGCAAGCGCCTCGCGGCCGCGTCGGCCGCGGTCGCGGAACTCGCCGAGAATTCGCCGCCCGCGTTGCGCGACGCCATGATTCGGTCGGCGACGGTATTGATCGAATCGCTCGTCGAACATCCCGAGGAGCGTCTGGTTCTCGGCGGCACCGCCAATCTGACGCGCAACGCCGCCGATTTCGCCGGGGACGCGGGATTCCCCGGTTCGCTGCGCGCGGTGCTCGAAGCGCTCGAGGAGCAGGTGGTCGTCCTGAAGCTGCTGGCCGTGACGCAGGACACGCGCACGGTGACCGTGCGTATCGGGGAGGAGACGCAGGTCGAGGAGATGCGCGGTACCTCGGTGATTTCCACCGGATACGGTTCGGCTGGCATGGTGCTCGGGGGCATGGGCGTGCTCGGACCCACACGAATGGACTATCCAGGAACTATTGCATCGGTTGCAGCCGTTGCGAGATACATCGGAGAGGTTCTCGCGGAACGCTGAGGGCCGTCATCCACTCATGACGCGTCGACGACGTCGGCGCACACGGAAATTCGACGAGGACGAAAGAGACATACGTGGCACGGGACTATTACGGGACGCTCGGGGTCGGCCAGAAGGCGACCGATCAGGAGATCAAGCGCGCGTATCGCAAGCTCGCGCGCGAACTTCACCCCGATGTCAATCCGGACGAGGCCGCGCAGGCTCGCTTCAAGGAGATCTCGACGGCGTACGAGGTGCTGTCCGACCCGGAGAAGCGCCGGATCGTCGATCTCGGCGGAGATCCGCTGCAGCAGGGCGGCGGCGGAGGCGGCGGCTTCGGCGGCGCGGGCTTCGGCGGTGGACTCGGCGACGTGTTCGAGGCGTTCTTCGGCGGCGGTGGCGGGGGAGCCGGCCGTGGTCCGCGCGGACGCGTCCAGCCAGGAGCCGACTCGCTGCTGCGCACCAAGTTGACACTCGACGAGTGCGCGACCGGCGTCACCAAGCACATCACCGTCGACACGGCGATCCTGTGCGACCTGTGCACCGGCTCGGGCACCAACGGCGACTCGAAGCCCGTTCGGTGTGAGACATGTGGCGGCGCGGGTGAGGTCCAGTCGGTGCAGCGTTCGTTCCTCGGTCAGGTCATGACGTCGCGTCCGTGCCCCACCTGCCGCGGTGCGGGCGAGACCATTCCCGACCCCTGCCGCAAGTGCGCAGGCGACGGTCGGGTTCGTTCGCGACGCGACATCACCGTGAAGGTTCCCGTCGGCGTCAGCAACGGCATGCGTATCCGTCTGGCCTCGCAGGGTGAGGTCGGCCCGGGTGGTGGCCCGGCAGGTGACCTGTACGTCGAGATCGTCGAGCAGCAGCACGAGGTGTTCGTCCGCGACGGCGACGACCTGCACTGCACCATTCGCGTCCCCATGGTCGACGCGGCCCTCGGCACCAAGGTGTCGGTCGACGCGATTCTCGACGGCCCGACGGACATCGTCGTCGATCAGGGCACACAGCCCGGTTCGATCGCGGTCCTGCGCGGACACGGTATGCCCAAGCTGCGTTCCGGCGTCCGAGGCGACCTGCACGCTCACCTCGAGGTCGTCGTGCCGTCGAAGCTCGACAACAAGCAGACGCAGTTGCTCGAAGACCTGCGCGCGCTCCGCGACCGTGACGCGGCCGAGGTGGTCACCACCGGCTCACAGCACAGCGGCGGGTTGTTCTCCCGGCTGCGGGAAGCGTTCAGCGGTCGCTGACGATGGCGGCGACGGTCTTCTACCTCGATCCTCTGCCCGACGTCGGCGGTACGGCCGTGCTCGACGGCAAGGAAGGGCGTCACGCCGCCACGGTGCGTCGCATTCGGGTCGGTGAGCGCATTCTGCTGTCCGACGGTCACGGCCGCATCGCCGAGACCGTCGTCACGGCCGCCGAACGCGACCGCCTCGAGATGGCCGTCGAAACCCGGTCCGACGTTCCCCGCCCGACGCCGTCGGTCGGGGTGGTCCAGGCGCTGCCCAAGGCCGACCGTTCCGAATTGGCCGTCGAACTCGCGACCGAGGCGGGGATCGACAGCATCGTGCCGTGGCAATCGTCACGATGCGTCGCCAAGTGGGAGGGGGCGAAGGCCGACAAGGGCGTCGCCCGGTGGCAGGCCGTCGCGACCGCTGCGGCGAAGCAGTCGCGTCGTCCGTTCGTCCCGGAAGTTGCACCGCTGCACACCAATTCGGCAGTCGTCGCCTTGGCCCGCGGCGTCGTCGAGCGCGGGGGAATCGTCGCGGTGCTGCACGAGGCTGCGTCCGTTCCCTTCTCGTCGCTGTCGTTCCGCGAGGTGCCCGAAGTTCTGCTCGTCGTCGGTCCCGAAGGTGGTCTCACCGATTCCGAGGTCGCTGCGCTGACCGATGTCGGTGCGACCCCGGTCATGTTGGGGCCCACCGTGTTACGGACGTCGACCGCTGCAGCGGTCGCGCTCGGCGCGCTCGGAGTCATGACGAATCGCTGGGCGCAGACGCCGCTCGACTTCCAGGCCACTCGGTGATCCGGCAGACCATCGCCTACGGCGACCATCCCGAACAGTTCGGTCATCTCTACCTCCCGGAAACCCCTGTGACCGTTCCGGTTCCGGTGGTCATGGTGGTTCACGGCGGGTTCTGGCACGGCCGCTACGCGCTGAACCTCGGCACGCAGTACGCCGTCGAATTGTCGCGAGCCGGGTTCGCCGCCTGGAACATCGAGTACCGGCGCGTCGGTGCGGGCGGGTCGTGGCCGGAGGTCAGCCGAGACGTCGTCGACGCACTGCAGGCCGTGGGCGACGTCGTGCAGGAGCGCTCGTCGATCCCACTCGACACCGGCGATGTTCGGCTTCTCGGTCACTCCGCGGGCGGTCACCTCGCGGCATGGCTGGCGAGTCGACGAGAGTTGCCGATCAGGCCGGCGCGGGTCGTCGCGCAGGCAGGGGTGCTCGACTTCGTCGTCGGGCCTGCGGCAGGTGACATCAACCCTGCGGTGCGGGAACTGCTCGGGACGAGCTTCGAGAACGACCCCGATCTGTACCGTTCGGCATCTCCGTTGTGCCTGCTGCCGACCGGCGTTCCGGTGCACTGCATTCATGGCTCGCGCGACGTGCAGGTGCCGGTGTCGCAGAGCGAACGCTACGTGTCCGCGGCCCTCGACGCCGGCGACGACGCGAGTTTGTCGGTGGTCGACGGGGAGGACCACTTCGACTTCCTGAGGCCGGGATCGACGTGCTGGACCGAGTCCATGGCGGCCTCGACCGCGCCCGCCGCCGGGTAATTGGAATGCGAGCCCCGCTGCGCGCGTTAAACTCGTGGGCAGTTCGAGCCCCGTCCGCGACACCCGAAAGCAGGCCATACACACCACGTGAGTGAACACAGCGATCTTCCCGCCGAACGTCTGGTTCGGTCCAGCATGGAACTGGCGCCCGAGGCAGTGCTTCCGCTTCTCGGCGCATCGGACGAGAACCTCAGGACCCTCGAGCAGCTGCTGTCCGCCGACGTGCATGTCCGAGGTAACACGGTCACCCTGAGCGGCAAGGTAGCCGACGTCGCGCTGGCGGAACGTGCCATCACCGAGCTCGCTGCCGTCGTCAAGCGGGCGCAGCCGCTGACCCCCGACGCCGTCCGGCGCACGGTCGGGATGCTCACCGACGGAGTCTCCGAGTCGCCTGCAGAGGTGCTCAGCCTCGACATTCTCTCGCGTCGCGGCAAGACCATCAGGCCCAAGACACTCAACCAGAAGCGGTACGTCGACGCGATCGACGCCAACACCATCGTGTTCGGTGTCGGACCCGCCGGTACGGGCAAGACGTACCTGGCGATGGCCAAGGCCGTGCAGGCGTTGCAGGCCAAGCAGGTCAGCCGCATCATCCTGACGCGTCCCGCCGTCGAGGCCGGTGAGCGGCTAGGATTCCTGCCCGGCACGCTGCACGACAAGATCGATCCGTACCTGCGCCCGCTGCACGATGCGCTCCACGACATGATGGACGTCGAGGCCATTCCGAAGTTGATGCAGGCGGGAGTCATCGAGGTCGCGCCGCTCGCGTACATGCGTGGACGCACCCTCAACGACGCGTTCATCATCCTCGACGAGGCGCAGAACACCACGGCCGAGCAGATGAAGATGTTCCTCACCCGTCTCGGTTTCGGTTCGAAGATCGTCGTGACCGGTGACATCACCCAGGTCGATCTGCCCGGTGGCGCGAGGTCGGGCCTGCGTGCCGCGACCGAAATCCTCGGCAGTGTCGACGACATTCACTTCGCGCAGCTCACCAGCAGCGACGTGGTCCGGCATCGCCTGGTGTCGGAAATCGTCGACGCGTACGAGCGGTTCGAGTCGTCGAGCAACAGCGATCTCGGGGTGGGCAACCGTGCGCAGCGACGCTCCGGCGGTGCGCGCTCGGCACGCCGGTAAGGTCTGCTGGTCACATTGTCGAGAAAGAGTAGAGAGCAGTAATGAGCATCGAGGTGTCCAACGAGTCGGGGATGGACGTCTCCGAAGCGGAGCTCGTGAGCGTCGCCAGGTTCGCCATCGCGAGCATGGACGTGCACCCTGCAGCGGAACTGTCGATGGTTCTCGTCGACTCGGCAACGATGGCCGATCTCCACATGCGGTGGATGGACCTCCCCGGTCCGACGGACGTCATGTCGTTCCCGATGGACGAATTGGAGCCGGGTGGCCGTCCCGACGCGCCCGAACCAGGCCCGTCGATGCTCGGTGACATCGTGCTGTGCCCGTCGTTCGCGGCGGACCAGGCGGCAGCAGCAGGGCATCCCCTCGAACACGAGTTGGCGTTGTTGACCGTCCACGGCGTGTTGCACCTGCTGGGCTACGACCACGCCGAACCGGACGAGGAAAAAGAGATGTTCGGCCTGCAGAACCGCATTCTCGAGGAGTGGTACGAGGATCTGCGCCGTGCCGAGGAGAGAGAATTGCAGGCAGCGCGCGATCGTCGACTGCTCGGCAAGACTGGCTTCGCCCGGGGCGACAACCTGTGATCAGTGCGCCGGTTCTCATCGTCGCTGCAGTGATTCTGGTTCCGGTCGCGGGATTGTTCGCGGCAGTCGACTCGGCCCTCAACACCGTCTCGCGCGCACGTGTCGAGGACATGGCCAAGGACGAACGTCCGGGAGCCGTCGGACTGCTGACGGTCGTCGCCGATCGGCCGCGGTACGTCAATCTGACTGTGCTGATGCGCATTCTGTGCGAGATCGGCGCGACGGTCCTGCTGGCGGGCGGCTTGATCGAGCTTCTCGACGAGACCCTCGCGCTCGTTGTCACCGCCGTCGTGATGGTCCTCGTCAGCTACGTCGTCGTCGGTGTCGGTCCCAGAACGCTCGGTCGTCAGCACGCGTATTCGATCGCGTTGTCCGCCGCGCTCCCGTTGCGTGGGCTCGGATGGATACTCGGACCCATCAGCCGTCTGCTCATTCTGATCGGTAACGCCATCACCCCCGGCCGTGGTTTCCGCAACGGCCCGTTCGCATCCGAGATCGAACTGCGCGAACTCGTCGACATGGCGCGTGAGCGCGGCGTCGTCGCGGACGGTGAGCGAAAGATGATCCAGTCGGTGTTCGAGCTGGGCGACACGTCGGCGCGTGAGGTGATGGTGCCGCGTCCGGAAATGGTGTGGATCGAATCAGGCAAGTCCGCGGGCCAGGCGACGTCGCTCGCCGTGCGCAGCGGTCACTCGCGAATCCCGGTGATCGGCGAGAACGTCGACGACATCGTCGGCGTCGTCTACCTCAAAGACCTTGTGCAGCAGACGTATTACTCCACCGACGGCGGACGTGGAGTCAAGGTCGATCAGGTCATGCGTCCTGCGGTGTTCGTACCCGATTCGAAGGCGCTCGACAGCCTGTTGGCGGACATGCAGCGTTCACGCAATCACATGGCTGTGCTCGTCGACGAGTACGGCGGCACAGCCGGATTGGTGACCATCGAGGATGTTCTCGAAGAGATCGTCGGTGAGATCGCCGACGAGTACGACGCCGACGAGGTCGCACCGATCGACGATCTGGGCGACGGCAGCTTCCGTGTCTCTGCGCGAGTTCCGCTCGAGGACGTCGGCGAATTGTTCGGCCTGGACATCGAATCCGAGGACGTCGACACCGTCGGCGGGCTGCTGGGCTACGAGCTCGGCCGCGTGCCGTTGCCCGGATCGCGCGTCGAGTCGCACGGGTTGATTCTCGTCGGCGAGGGCGGTGCGGATCAGAAGGGGCGAGTTCGGGTGACTACTGTTCTCGTCGAGAAAGCGCAGTCCTCGGAGCCGTCCGGGAACGACGACGACCACGACACCGAGGATGCCGATGCCTGAATCGAACGACCGAAACTTCCATTCCGGCTTCATCTGCTTCGTCGGACGACCGAACACCGGGAAGTCCACGCTGACCAATGCGTTGGTCGGCACGAAGATCGCCATCACGTCGTCGCGGCCGCAGACCACGCGTCACACGATCCGCGGCATCGTGCATCGCGAGCACGCGCAGTTGATCCTCGTGGACACTCCCGGATTGCACCGTCCCCGAACGCTTCTCGGGCAACGGCTCAACGACCTGGTGCAGGACACGTACTCCGAGGTCGACATCATCGGACTGTGCATCCCCGCCGACGAGAAGATCGGCCCCGGTGACCGCTGGATCCTCGAGCAGGTGCGTCACATCGCGCCCAAGACCACGTTGATCGGCATCGTCACCAAGATCGACAAGGTCAAGAAAGAGCGCGTCGTCCAGCAGTTGATGGCGCTGTCGAACCTCCTCGGCGAGAACAGCCACGTCATCCCGGTGTCCGCCGCGTCGGGTGAGCAGGTCGAGAAGTTGGTCGATCTGTTCGCGGCCGAGCTGCCCGAGGGCCCCGCGTTCTACCCCGACGGCGAGCTGACCGACGAGCCCGAAGAGATCTTGATGGCCGAACTCATCCGTGAGGCCGCACTCGAAGGCGTGCGCGACGAATTGCCGCACTCTCTCGCCGTCGTCATCGAGGAAGTCAACCCTCGCGAGGGGCACGACAACATGCTCGACGTGCACGCCATCCTCTACGTCGAGCGCCCCAGCCAGAAGGCCATCATCATCGGCAAGGGTGGATCGAGGCTCAAGGAAGTCGGAACTGCCTCCAGACTTCAGATCGAGAAGCTTCTCGGCACGAGGATCTACCTCGATTTGCACGTCAAGATCGCCAAGGACTGGCAGACGGACCCCAAGCAGATGGGAAGGCTTGGTTTCTGAGTCTCGCCCCACGGTTCACGCAAACGCATATGCATTTGCGTGAACTGGGTGCCCTTCCCACGCAAACGCATGTGCATTTGTGCGGGTTCGGCGATCCAACAGTTGAAACGGTGAGTTAACACCACTGAAAGCGTTCTGCTGTTTACTCGGATCGACTGCCCGTCGATCCGAAGGACGCACATTATGCCCGATCACGACATCGCGTCCATTGTTGCTGCCATGTCCTCGTCAGCGGCGCCGCGACGTATGCACGGCGCAATCGATTACCTTCGGTACGAAGGCCGTTGCGACAGTTTCCTTCTCGCATACCGAGACCAGTCGACCGAACGGTTCGTGACCGTCGAACAGCGCGGATACGGAGACGACGTAGCGCAGTTCCTCACCGGCGACATCGATACGCTGCCGGAGTTCGAGAAACAGTTCAGCCACCTGGACGAGGTCTTCGACTGGACCGAGGTCCCGGGCTTCGGGACATCTGAGACGGCGGTGACGGTGTTGCGCCCCGGCGGGTTCGCCAACGGCGTCCTCATGCTCCTGCACGACGACGCCGGTTCGATCATCGGAATGTGTCACGGAAACGTAGAGCGGGAGCAGTTTCCCGATCCCGCGAAGGCTATCCTCGAGCGAATGCGGCCCGCATTCACCAGGTACGCGAGTGATCTGCGCGCGAAGTCGCGCTTCCGGCTCACCGCACGCGAGACGGAGATCTTGTCGCTCGTGCGTCAGGGACTGTCCAACGCCGAGATAGGGGAGACTTTGGTGCTGTCCCCACGCACGGTCACGACCCACGTCGAGAAAATTCTGCGCAAACTCGGTGTACCCAACCGCGTCATGGCTGCGGTCTACGCCACCGAACTCGGCCTCGGTGACGACCGACGTACCGTCGATTCGATGGCGCTTGCGGCGCCGTAGCGTACTTTCTCACACACTTCCAACACGGCCGTTACACGGCGGAAACATCGGGCTTTGTCATGCCCGATAGATTCATATGCTCTGTGACGCACGGCATTTCGAAGAGTGAAGAGATACGCATTTCGACGTATTCCTTCCGGCTTCTCGGTTCCTTACGGTTGCACTATCCCGCTCGGTTCGACGGTGCACCGTTCGGCAAAACGGAGGCGTATCGCTCTCCTTCAGACCCGTAGATCGAAGGAACAACTTCCATGAACATCGCTCTTGACGGGTTGAACGAATGAAGCCCGGTCGTACACTGGCAGGCCTCGCTGTCGCCGCTGTGCTGACGATGTCGTCCCTCACTGCGTGCAGTACTGCCGACGCCGTCGTCACCGACAACACGTTCGTCATCGCCATCGAATCCGAAGCGGACGTCCTCGATCCGCAAGTCGCGGGCGGTTGGGTGACGTGGCGTATCAATCAGCAGATCTTCGAACCTCTCGTCACCGAGGACTTGCGGACTCCGTCCAGCGAAGCGCCCGTGCCCGCGCTGGAACCCGGTCTGGCCGAATCGTGGGACATCTCGCCCGACGGGCTGACTTATACGTTCCATATTCGGCAGGGCGTGAAGTTCCACGACGGGACGCCGCTGGACGCCGCAGCCGTGGAGTACAACTTCCGCCGCATGTGGGACAAAGAGGCTCCGCAGTACTCGGCCAAGGCGGCTGGCCAGACGAACTTCATCTGGCAGAACACCGAATCGATCCAGGCGACAGACGAATTCACGCTGGTCGTGAAGCAGAGCACTCCGTTCTCACCATTCCTTCGTATGCTGGCACAGGGCGGCAACGGGTCCACTGCGATCATGAGCCCGACGGCCATCGAGACGTACGGCGCGGACATCGCCGATCACCCCGTCGGCACCGGCCCGTTCGTGTTCGACGAGCGTATCCGCGGTGAGCGGATCAGCCTGAAGCGCAACGACGATTACTGGGGCACCGAGCCGTCCATCCAGGGTGTCGTATTCCGCCCCCTTCCCGACGCGTCGGCCCGCGTCGCCGCACTGCGCAGCGGTGACGTCGACATGATCGCCGTGCCGAGTCCGGACAGCGTCGACAACCTCGTCGACGAGGGTTACCAGTTGTCCGAGGGCACTCCGCCTCACGTCTGGTACCTCTCGTTCAACATGCAGGACCCGAACATGGCCATCAAGGAGGTTCGCCAGGCGATCAACCTCGCGATCAATCGCGACGGAATGGCCACGGACCTGCTGCGTGGCACGGTGAATCCGGCCTACGGAGTGCAGGCACCCGCCAACGGTGCCTACGTCGAACGCACGGACGCCTACACCCGTGACATCGACAAGGCAAAGGAGCTTCTCGCGTCCGTCGGACTACAGGATGGTTTTTCGACCACGTTGATCACGTCGGTCGACGGCTCCGGCCAGATCATCCCGACGCAGATGGCCGAATACCTCCAGCAGAACCTCGCCGAGATCGGCATCACGATGAACATCGAGACGCAGGAATGGATCTCGTACCTCGGTACCTGGGCGCAGGGAATGAAGCCCGGGACCGGAATGGCGCAGATGTCCTGGGGAATGACGACGCCGTACTGGCTGTACATCGTCACATCGTCGAAGCTGCAGGCGCCGAACGGCGTCAACGTCGGCTATTACTCGAGTCCGGAGTTGGATGCGGTGATGGACAAGGCGATTCAGGCCACCGACGAGAACGTCGCGAACGACTTCTGGCGGCAGGCGAACGACATCGTCACCGAGGACGCGGCACTGGCGCCGGTCGTCAACGACAAAGCTCCTTACGTTCTCGCGCCGTACGTCTCGGGATTCGTCTCGGCCAGCGAGGAGTGGTACGACCTGAAAGAAGTGAGGCTCGAGCAATGACCGGAACTCTGCGTTCACGACTACTGTCCACCGTCGCTGTACTTCTCGGCGTCAGTCTTATCGTCTTCCTGCTCCTTCAGTTGGTCCCGGGTGACCCTGCTTTGACCATTCTGGGTTCGGGCGCGACACAGGAATCCGTCGCGGCAGTCCGGAGCGAGCTGGGGCTCGATCGCTCCCTGCCCGTTCAGTACCTCGACTACATGGGCGGCCTGCTCCAAGGCGATCTCGGACGGTCGCTAACGGTCAGCAAGCCCGTCACCGAGATCATGATGCCGCGGTTCTGGAACACGATCATCTTGACCGTCGCTGCTCTCGCGTTGTGCATCGTCATCGGTGTTCCGCTCGGAATTGCTGCGGCCCGCAAGCAGAACGGCGTGTTCGACCGCATCGCGATGTTCGTGTCGCTGGCCGGTGCCAGCGTCCCGGTGTATTGGTTCGGGCTTGTCCTGATCGGTTTCTTCTCGATCAACCTCGGAATCTTTCCGACGTCGGGCATGTACAACAGCCGGCACCCGGGTGGCTTCGTCGACATGCTGACGCACCTCGCCCTTCCGGCGCTCGCGGCGGCACTCGTGCCCCTTGCCGTGATCGCTCGCATGACGCGAAGCGTCATGGTCGACGTCCTGCAGCAGGACTACATCCGTACCCTGCGCGCGTCGGGCCTGTCCGAGCAGTCGATACTGTGGCGGCACGGACTCCGAAACGCGTTGCCGCCCATCGTGAACGTGATAGGCCTGCAGGTCGGCTACCTGCTCGGTGGCGTGGTGTTCGTCGAGGTGGTCTTCGGATGGCCTGGCCTCGGTCAGCAGCTCTACACCTCGATCACCCAACGCGACATTCCCGTCGTGCAAGCGGGTGTGCTGTTCATCGCACTCGCATTCGTCGTGGTCAACCTCATCGCCGACATTGCCGTCGGACTCCTCGATCCGCGTACCAGAAAGACGGTGAACGCATGAACGCCGCAGTCGACATCGATATTCGTACGACCACTGCCGCGGCGCAGGGAGCAGCTGCTCCCGAAGCCTCTACGTCGCAGTGGAGATTGGGGCTCCGCACGTTCTGTCGTGACAAGGTGGCACTGGTCTCGGCGATCTTTCTGATCCTGGTGGCACTCGCCGCGATTTTCGCGCCGATGCTGACGTCGTACAGTCCGATCGCGGGCGATCCGGTGAACAGATTGGCCGGCATCGGAACCGACGGGCACATCCTCGGTCTCGACGGCCAAGGTCGAGACATTCTCGCACGCCTACTCTACGGCGGTAGGAATTCGCTTCTCGTGGCAGTGATTCCGGTGCTCGTCGTGTTCCCGCTGGCACTGCTGATCGGACTGTTCGCAGGCTACAAGCGCAGCCGTGCGGGCGAGGTCCTCATGCGGGTACTGGACGTGCTGTTCGCGTTCCCGCTGGTGCTTCTCGCCATCGCGCTGTCTGCTGTTCTCGGTGCGGGGCTGGGCAACGTGATGCTGTCGATCGGCGTGACGTTGGTGCCGTACATGGCCCGCGTCGCCTACACCGCGACCGTGCAGGAAGCGAGCAAGGAATACATCGAAGCCGCTCGGGCGTACGGAGCCAACCCCGGGCACCTGATGTTCCGCGAACTCGCACCGAACGTCGTCGCGCAGCTGATCGTGTACGCAACGACGTTGTGCGGCCTGATGATCGTCGTCGCGGCCGGATTGAGCTTCCTCGGTGTCGGTGTCGTGCCTCCGACGCCGGACTGGGGCATCATGACCTCCGACGGCTCGAGCGTTCTGCTCGAAGGCATCTATCACATCGCCACCATCCCCGGCCTTGTCATTCTTTTCGTCGCTCTCGCGTTCAACCTCGTCGGCGACGGAATCCGTGACGCTCTCGACCCCAGGAAGCAGACACGATGACCAACCAGCCTTTGTTGGACGTGCAGAATCTGCGCGTCGACTTTCACACCGACGGCGGCGTCGTACATGCCGTCAAGAACGTGTCGATCACGGTGCAGCCGGGCGAGATTCGCGGCCTGGTCGGCGAATCAGGTTCCGGTAAGAGCGTCACGTCGCTCAGCGTCCTCGGATTGCTGGGGACCGACCGCGCCCGCATCGAGGGCGGAAGGATCATGTTCCGCGGAGAGAATCTGCTGGAGAAGTCCGACAAGGACATGCGCGGAATCCGCGGTAGTCACATAGGACTCGTGTCACAGAATGCCTTGAGCGCGCTCGATCCGTCGTTCACGATCGGCTCGCAGCTGATCGAGGTCATCCGGCTGCACCAGAAGGTCGACAAGGAGACCGCACGCAAGAAGGCGCTCGAATCCCTCGAATTGGTCGCGCTGCCAGATCCGGTACGGCGCATGAAGGCTTACCCGCACGAGCTCAGTGGTGGTCAGCGTCAGCGCGTCGTCATCGCGATCGCGTTGGCGTGCAGGCCGGAACTTCTGCTCGCGGACGAGCCGACGACGGCTCTGGACGCCACCGTGCAGAAGCAGATTCTCGACTTGCTGCTCGACATCAATCGTGAACTGGGAACGGCGGTTCTGATCGTCACCCACGACTTCGGCGTCGTCGCCCACCTGTGCTCTCAGGTAACGGTCATGCGTCACGGCGAGGTCATGGAATCCGGTGCGACCTCCGACGTACTGGAACGTCCGCAGCACCCGTACACGCAGGGGTTGATGAACGCAGTACCGAAACTGCATCTGGACGAGTCGGCGCGTGCGATACCGCGCCGCAACCGCCGGCTCTTCGAATTCAAGCAACTCGCCACCGCCGGAGGTAATTGAGATGATCGAACCAGACTTTGCCGACCCCCTGATTGCCGTGCGCGACCTGCGCAAGGTGTACAAGGTTCGCGGTGACAAGAAGGCCGCCACTGAATTCGTCGCCGTCGACTCGATCAGTTTCGACATTGCCAAGGGCGAAACCTACGGCCTGATCGGGGAATCCGGGTCGGGTAAGACCACTACGGGCCGCATGGTCCTCGCTCTCGAGAAGGCCACATCGGGTTCGGTTCATTTCGAGGGCAACGACATCACCACGATGTCCGAGCTCGACATGCGTCGTTACCGCAAGCGCATGCAGATCGTGTTCCAGGATTCCGGGTCGGCATTCAACCCGCGTCGCAGCGTCGGCGCGCAGATCGGATTCGCGCTCGAACGATTCCGCATGGCGGACAAGGGAGAGATTCGCAGCCGCGTCCTCGACATGCTCAGCCGCGTCGGCATGGAAGCGGCGCACTACGACCGCTACATCCACGAATTCTCCGGCGGTCAGCGTCAGCGCCTGGGCATCGCGCGGGCGCTGATCACCGACCCCGACTTCCTCGTACTCGACGAACCCACCGCAGCCCTCGACGTCTCGGTGCAGGCGCAGATCCTGAACCTTCTCAAAGACCTTCAACAGGAACGAGATCTGACGATGCTTCTGATCACCCACAACCTCGCGCTGGTCGAGCACATGTGCGACCACGCAGGTGTCCTCGACCACGGAACGCTCGTCGAATCGGGGCCCGTCGACGATCTGCTGACCACACCCGAGACTGCCATCACACGCGCTCTCGTCGACGCGGTCCTCGAACCCGCGGCGGTGGCATCGTGAGCGAATACAGTTGGGCAGCAGAATATCTGCGCTCTCACGGAATTCCAGACGCAATCGTCGGCGACGTCGACCAGGCGGCTGGGTCATCGCTGGCATCGGCGAAGCGACTGGCTGCGGCCGTCGCACCCAGCGATCCACTGCCGCTGATTCTCGACACGACCGCAGGAGGCCCGCGATGATCGAACCCACACAGGCGACCGCGCTGGCCATCAATCGCGGCGTCGAATCGGGCGAGCTCGACCCCGTCGACGTCGTGGACGCATACTTGGACCGGATCGCGGCCGTCGACCCAGCTCTCGAATCGTTCGTCCTCGTCGCTGCCGAAGAAGCACGAGCCGATGCGCTGCTGCAGCGTGAAGCCGTGCGGTCCGGCATCCCAGGTGGGCCGCTGCGCGGAGTTCCGTTCGCGGTCAAAGACCTGTACGACACCGTCGGGCATCCCACCCGATCCGGATCGCTCGCGTCGTCGGATGCACCGGCGGCAGCCGACGCGGCAACGGTGACGGCACTGCGGGACGCTGGTGCAATCTTGATCGGCAAGACCACGACGCACGAGTACGCGTACGGCGTCACGACGCCACCGACGAAGAACCCGTGGGGGTTCGATCGTGTCCCCGGTGGGTCGAGCGGTGGTTCGGGTGCGGCGGTCGGTGCTCGGTTAACGCCCATCGCGATGGGAACCGACACCGGTGGTTCCATCCGCATCCCGGCTGCACTGTGCGGGGTCACGGGCATGAAGGCGACGTACGGCCGAGTCAGCAAACGCGGTGTGACCGTACTCAGTTGGACGCTCGACCATGCCGGACCGTTGACGACCACCGTCGCCGACGCGGCCGCCGCTCTCGGTGTGCTCGCGGGTCACGACCCGCAGGATCCGTACAGTGCGCAGATCGCGGTACCGAATTTCACCGCGATGCTGGACCGCGGAGTCGACGGCCTGCGTCTCGGAGTCAGCGAGCAGTACTTCTGCGATCGCCTGGAGCCCGGCGTGGCGTCGGCGTTCGAGGACGCCGTTCGCGAACTGGAACGGGCGGGCGCGACCATCGTGCCGGTGACGTTCCCCGGCGTCGAATTGTCGCCGGACATTGTCGGAGTCGTCGCCAGCGTCGAAGCGGCGTCGTTCCATCAGCACCGCGCGAACGAACGCCCGGATCTGTTCGGCCCCGACGTCGTCGACGCGCTCCGCGCCGGTCACCTTCACACGGGAGTTGCATACGTGGACGCGCAGCGCGCCCGATCCGTCGTCACGGCCGGCATGCACAGCGTTTTCGCCGGCGTCGACGCGTTGCTGTCGCCGACGATCGCCGGTACCGCACCCGTTCTTGGCTCCGTCCGATCGCCGTTGGGCGACAACGACATCGACGTGCTCAACGCACTCAACGCACTGACAGTCCCCGCCAACGTCACCGGGATGCCCGCGCTGTCGGTGCCGTGCGGATTCGACGGAGGGCTGCCGGTGGGCTTGCAAATCATGACACCACCATTCCAGGAAGCACTTGCCTTCGCCGTCGGGCAGGCATTCGAAGCCCGGACCGACTTCGCCGCGGCAGTACCCTCCGCGGCATCCGTCAAGACAGGAGAATTACTATGACAGACAACGATTTCCAGCCGTCGAAAGAGCAGCTCGCGACGGTGTTCGAGTACGCCGGATTACCGGTGAGTGCCCAGCGTCTCGACTCCGAATTCGACACCTACAGCTCCACTCTCGCGCTCATCCGCAAAGCCAGCATCCGCGGCATCGGCGAAACCGTCCCCGCCGCAGCATTCAACGCGTCCTGGGAATAGGCACACATAGCATCGGAAAGGCACGCACATGGAACTCTACGAACTCTCGCTGTCCGACGTCGCTGACAAGATCAAATCGAAGGAAGTCTCGCCCGTCGAGGTCGCGCAGTCCTCACTCGATCGTCTCGCCGAGGTCGAACCCGCCATCACGTCGTTCGTCACGGTGACGGGGGAGCACGCACTCGCGCAGGCCGCGGCCGCCGAGGCGGAGATCGCCGCAGGTAACTACAAGGGCGCACTGCACGGAATTCCGCTCGGCGTCAAGGACCTCTACGACACCGCAGGGATCCTCACCACCTCCAGTTCGGCGCAGCGTGCCGACAACGTGCCGACGGCGGACTCGGCGTCCGTGGCGAAGTTGTACGACGCGGGCATGATCATGGTCGGCAAGACCCACACGCACGAGTTTGCCTACGGCGCAACGACTCCGACGTCCGGAAACCCGTGGGATCCCACACGCACACCCGGTGGGTCGTCGGGTGGATCGGGCGCGGCCGTCGGTGCAGGCATCGTCCACGTGGCTCTCGGTAGCGACACGGGCGGTTCGATCCGTATTCCGGCGGGTCTGTGCGGAACCGTCGGGCTCAAGCCGACGTTCGGACGCGCTTCGCGAGCAGGCGTCGCGTCGCTGTCGTGGTCGCTCGACCATGTCGGACCACTGACACGCAACGTCGTCGACGCAGGCCTCGTCATGGCAGCCATGTCGGGATACGACCGTCGCGACCCGGCCTCGGTGAATCTCGGCATTCCCGACTTCGTCACCGGGATCGACGGCGGTGTGGCAGGCAAGCGAATCGGCATCCCGACGAACTTCTACACCTATCACGTCGAGCAGGAGACCCAAGACGTCGCGCGACGCGCAGCGGAGGTGCTGCAGGGCCTCGGAGCAGAACTGGTCGAGGTGGAGATCCCGCTGGCCGAGTACATTCTGCCGGTCGAATGGGGCATCCTGACGGCCGAAGCCAGTGCCTACCACATGGATGCGCTGCGGCACTCTCCCGAGAAGTTCACCGAGGAAGTCCGGACTCTCGTCGAGGCAGGCGAAGCCGTTCTGGCCACCGACTACATCAACTCCATTCGCCTGCGCACTCGGATTCAGGAAGCGTGGCGGGACATGTACAAGGACATCGATGTTCTACTCGGTCCGACTGTTCCCGGTGTCGCAGCGTTGCGCGAGGACCCGTACTTCCGCTGGAACGACGGTGTGGTCGAGGGCGCGACGAGCGCGTATTCGCGAATGTCCGCTCCGGCCAACGTGACCGGCCTTCCCGCGTTGCAGGTCCCTGCAGAGTTCTCCGCGATGGGCCTCCCGATCGGTGTCCAGATCATCGGCAAGCCATTCCACGAAGCCGAAATCCTGCAGGTCGGGTACGCGCTGGAGCAGGCGAGCGACGTCGTCGGACGTATCGCGCCGGTGGCCTCTGCGGCGCCAGTACCGGTATGACGGCCTCACGTGCCGCGGTCTCGTCTATCGTCGTGATCGAGGAGATCGTGGGGCACGAGCTCGAGTCCGATATCGCGACCGTCTTGCACGAACTGCGTCACGGGCATCGCGTCGAGTACGTGCACCTCGATCCCGCCGATCTCGATCGCAGTCGTCTTCGGGTGACGTCCGACGCCGGTGTCGACTACGCGATCGCACTGCCGCGAGACAAGAGGTTGGTCGACGGGGCCGTCCTGCTGATGAACGACAGCGGCGCGGTCGTCGTCCGTGCCGGGCAACCACGTGAAATGGTCCTGCACGCGACGGATGCAGCATCGGCACTCCGGTTGGGCTTCCTGGCAGGGCACCTGCACTGGAAGGCAGCGATGGTGGACGCGACGATGACGGTGACGCTCGAAGGACCCGAATCGGACTACCGTGCACGCATCGAGGACCTACTCGCATCGGGCGGCGTCGAACAGATTCCCGAGTGACGTCGACGGAGCTACTCGCCGTTCTCCGGTTGGCGGACAGCGCCTTCCCATCGGGAGGATTCGCTTTCTCCTCGGGACTCGAAGGCGCCGTCCGTGACGGATTCGTCGTCGACGAGGCCGACGTCGCCGCGTTCGCGGAGGAAGCCATTGCTTCTCGGTGGCACACCCAAGATCGTGTCGTGCTTCGGCGGGCATGGAACGATCCTCGTGAGGCGGACGACCTTGCGGAGGCGTCGACCGTGACGTCGACCCTCCGCGAGGCGTCGCGGCGATCGGGAGCGGCGTTGCTGTCGACCTTCGCCTCGCTCGACAATGCCGACGCCGTCGCCTATCGGGCCATGGTCCTGACAGGCGATGCACCCGGTCATCTCCCGGTCGCACAGGCAGTCTCCTACCGCGGCCTCGGTCTGAGTACGTCGGCGGCCGAGGCAATCAGCGGATGGCAGGTTCTGTCCGGAATCGCCAGCGCTGCACTGCGACTCGGTGTGACCGGACACATCGGGTCGCAGCGAGTGATGATAGCCGCAGAGGCCGTGCTGTCCGAGATCCTGGACGCGCCCGTCGACCGACAACCGTCGTCGTTCACCGCGTTCGCAGATATCGCCGCGCAGCGTCGCAGCGACGGAATCCGATTGTTCGCCAGCTAATTTTCTTCCGAAGGAGACATCGGTGTTGCTCACCCCTACCGAGATGGAGCGTCTGACGGTGTTCACCGCAGCGCAGATCGCTCGGCGCAATCTAGCCGAGGGCGTCCGGCTCACCCACCCCGAGGCCGTCGCTCTTTTGACCGACGAAATCATGCTGGCCGCCAGGAAGGACATGACGTTCGACGCGGTCATCGACCACGCGTGCCACGTGCTGACCGCCGATCAGGTGATGGACGGTGTGCCGCAGATGATTTCGATCCTGCTCGTCGACGCCCCGTTCGCGGAAGGAACCAAGCTCGTCACCGTCGTCGACCCGATTGCGGGCGGCCCTGACGAGATCGTGCCCGGTGAAATTCTCGCGTCGGACTCGCCCGTCGAGGTGTTCGGCGATCTCGAATCGATCGAAGTGCGCGTCGTCAACACCGGAGACCGGGACGTGCAGGTCCGTAGCCAGACGCATTTCTTCGAAGTCAACGACGCACTCGAGTTCGACCGGCGGGCGGCGTGGGGACACAAGCTCGAGGTCGCGGCGGGAGCGGGAGTCCGCTTCGAGCCGGGGATTGCGGTGACGGTCCGGCTCGTGCCGATGCAGGGCGATCGCGTTGCACACGGTTTTCGCGGTCTGGTCAACGGTCCGCTCGATGGAGGTGAGGCCGCGTGATGCGTATCGATCGTGCGTCGTACATCCGCATGTTCGGCCCGACGACGGGAGACCGTATCCGGCTGGCGGATTCGAATCTGTTCGTCGAGATCGAGAAGGATTTGACGACATCCGGATACGAGTTGCTGGCCGGCGCAGGGAAGAACGTACGTGACGGCGAGGGATATCGACCGAATACGACGTCGTCGACCGGGGCGCTGGACTACGTGTTCACGAACGCGACCATCATCGATGCGGTTACGGGAATCATAAAGGCGGACATAGGTATTCGTGACGGAATAATCGTGGGTATCGGCAAGGCGGGTAATCCCGACGTCATGCCCGACGTGACTCCGGGGATGACCGTCGGGCACATGACCACACCGATTCCGTCCGAAGGCTTGATAGTCACGGCCGGCACGATCGAGACTCATGCACATCTGATTTCTCCGCAACAGTCCGAACATGCTTTGTCCACGGGCACGACGACGTTGATCGGTGGTTCACCGGGCCCGGCGTTCGAGGTCGGGTCCGGTAGTACGCGCAACCTCGGACTGTTCCTCCGGGGCGGTGAGTATTCCGCGATGAACTTCGTGGCGTTCGGACGTGGGTCGTCCGACGCGGATTCCGTCCTGGAATCCGTTGCGGCAGGGGCGGGGGCGGTGAAGATCCACGAGGACTTCGGTGCGTCGCCCGCGGTCATCGACGCCACGTTGCGTGCGGCCGATTCGGCGGACTTCGCCGTCCACCTGCACACCGACTCCATCAACGAGTTCGGATTCGCAGAGACGACGATGTCGACCATCGGCGACCGCACCATCCACATGTATCACGTCGAGGGAGCAGGCGGAGGGCACGCACCCGACCTGATCCGATGCGTCGGATACGACAATGTGATTCCGGCGTCGACCAATCCGACGAATCCGTACACCGCGTACGCGCTCGACGAAGGTGTACCGATGACGATGGAAGCGCACAACATGAACTGGAACGCGCCGGAGGATGTCGCGTTCGCAGAAGCACGGATTCGGCCGCAGACGATGATCGCCGAAGACTTCCTTCACGACATGGGAGCGATCTCGATCTTCGGAAGCGACACCCAGGGAATGGGTCGAGTCGCCGAAAACACCGCGAATTGCTGGCAGTTGGCGGACGTCATGAAGCAGCGCGTCGGGCGGCTTCCCGAGGAGACAACGGCCGCGTCGGACAACGAACGCGTCAAGCGGTATGTGGCGAAGCTGACGGTCAATCCGGCGATTTCGATCGGTGCGGGACGGCACCTCGGGTCCGTGGAGGTCGGCAAGATCGCGGATCTCGTCCTGTGGTCACCTGCGTTCTTCGGGGTGAAGCCGAACTTCGTCATGAAGAACGGATTCGTCGCGTGGGCAGCGCTCGGTGACGCCGCCGGAAGCATCTCACGGTCCGAACCCGTTGTGCAGAGGGCGAACTGGGGTTCACTCGGCAGCGCGCCCGAGAAGCTCGGTTTCGTCTTCATGTCGTCCTTGGCGACCGACGCCGGACTTCCCGAGGCGCTGGGCCTGCGGAAGAACGTCGTGACGATCGACTCCGTACGGCACTTGCGCAAGAGCGACATGGTGCGCAATTCGGCATTGCCACACATCGACGTCGACCCCCGCACATTCGACGTGCGTGCCGACGGACAACTGCTCACCGGTGAGCCGGCAACGTCGGTTCCCTTCTCGCGGAGGTACATGCTTCGATGAACGCATTACGGGCGGCACGAATCGGAATCGGCGGACCCGTCGGCTCGGGAAAGACGGCTCTGGTCGAACAATTGATCGCGGAGTTCGCCAGGCGACATCGGTCGGTGTCGGTCATCACCAACGACCTGGTGACCGAGGAAGACGCCGAACGAGTCCGGCGATCGGGCTTGATCGACCCGGCGCGCGTCCGTGCGGTCGAAGCTGGGGGATGCCCGCACACCGTGATCCGAGAAGACCCGTCGCTGAACATCGCGATGGCCGACCGGCTCGAAGCCGAATTTCCCGACACCGAGGTTCTGCTGCTCGAGAGCGGCGGTGACAACCTGGCGTCGACATTCTCGCGCGACCTCGTCGACTATTGGGTGTTCGTCATCGACGTTGCCGGGGGAGACGACATACCGCGTAAGCGCGGACCGGGCGTCGTGCGCTGTGATCTGTTGGTGGTCAACAAGATCGACCTCGCGCAGTACGTGGGTGCCGATCTGCAACTGATGCTGAAACAAGCCGACGACGTGCGCGGCGGACGTCCGATCGTGTGCACCAACGCGCGCGCAGGAATCGGAATCGGCGAGGTGGTCGACGTATTCGACCGCGAGGTTCTGTTCGTGTGACCACTCCGCTGGCACTGGACCTGTCGTTCACCACGACCGGGGCGCGCACGGTGTTCGATCGGCGACGCTATCGCTGGCCCCAGACGGTGGGCCGGATGTTTTACCTCGACGCGTCGGATCCCGGTCGTGGTCGGGTCATCGTGCAGAACTCGGGTGCGTCGCTGCATCCGGGGGATCGGATCGGACAACGGATCGCGGCAACGACTGGCGCCCGCATCGAGGTCGTCGGGCAGGGGGCGATGCTCGTCACCGGTGTGCCCGACGGTCGCGCAGGTGCCGAGCGCACCGAGCTACGCGTCGACGACGGTGCGGAGCTGGCCTTCCGACCCGAACCGCGGATACTCACTGCGTTCGCGCATGCGCGTCAGGACACGCACGTGAAGTTGGGGTCGGGAATCGTAGTGCTCACCGACGCGGTCGTCGTGCACACCGAGGTGACGGCCGAGACGTTCGGCAGCTTTCGCTCGTGTGTCAGGGTGACTACGGCCGGTCGCATCCTGGCGCTCGACGCCCAGCATGCGTCGTCGTTGCCGTCTCCACGCTCGGGCCTGCGTGCCTTCGCAACGGTGTATTTGCTTGGGCGTCGCCCCGATGATGCGGTCATGAAGCGTACGACCGCACCACTGGACAAGATGGACGGTCGATCCGGCGTCTACGCAGCGGTGACCTCGCTGCCGAACGGCGTTGGGCGTGCGGTTCGGCTCGCAGCGACAGGAGGAGGACTCTTGCGAGCTGCGATGGCGGAGGTCGTGGGACACTGGACCACGTGAGGCTCTACCGGGACAACGCAGTCGTGCTGCGCCAGCACAAGCTGGGCGAAGCCGACCGCATCGTCACGCTCCTGACGCGCGACAACGGCATCGTCCGAGCCGTTGCGAAGGGGGTGCGCCGCACGAAATCGAAATTCGGCGCGAGGTTGGAGCCGTTCGCGCACATCGACGTTCTGCTCCACCCTGGCCGCAATCTGGACATCATCACCCAGGTGCACACGGTCAACGCGTTCGGTGGCGACATCGTCACCGATTACGGCTGCTACACCACCGGCTGCGCGATCCTCGAGACCGCCGAGCGGCTCGCGGGTGAAGAACACGCGCCGGCGAAGCGGCTGCATCAGCTCACGGTCGGGGCATTGCGTGCATTGGCCGACCGCACTCGGCCCCCCGAACTGATTCTCGACGCGTTCCTGCTGCGTGCGATGGGTTTCGCAGGCTGGGCGCCGTCGTTGACCGAATGTGCACGCTGCGCGGCGCCTGGACCGCATCGTGCGTTTCACGTCGCCGCGGGTGGTTCGGTGTGCGTGCACTGCAGGCCTCCCGGCTCGGCGACGCCGACGAGCGGTGTCCTCGACTTGATGGTCGCGCTCGAACGCGGGGAGTGGGCCTTCACCGAGACGACGTCGGTGGCCGTGCGTGGTCAGGCCAGCGGTCTCGTCGCAGCCCACCTGCAGTGGCATCTGGAGCGGCAACTGCGGACGTTGCCGCTCATCGAAAGAGAAGCGCCGCATCGCAGCGAGCCTGATTCGGCCCCGGCGCCGGTCGTCGGGCAGGATGAAGACCGTGATTCTTCGACGCGAGCCGCGCACTCAGCCTGACGGGATGCGGGGGGTACGTCCTCCGGATCCGCACCCGTCGGGGGCCAAGCCGCCGATCCTGCAGCCGGAGTTGATTCCGAAGCACGTCGCACTCGTCATGGACGGTAACGGTCGCTGGGCGCAGGAACGTGGCATGCCGCGTACTGCGGGCCACGAGCGTGGCGAGGCAGTGCTTATGGACACCGTGTGCGGATGCATCGACATCGGCGTCAAGTGGTTGTCGGCGTACGCGTTCTCGACGGAGAACTGGAAGCGCAGTCCGGACGAGGTGAAGTTCCTGATGGGCTTCAACCGCGACGTGATTCGTCGTCGACGCGACGAGATGAACGAGATGGGTGTTCGGGTCCGGTGGGCAGGTAGACGACCGCGGTTGTGGCGCAGCGTCATCAAGGAACTCGAGATCGCCGAGGAACTGACGAAGAAGAACACCGTCATGACGTTGACGATGTGTGTCAACTACGGCGGCCGCGCCGAGATCGCCGATGCGACAAAGGAAATTGCACGCGAGGTCGCGGCAGGTAGGTTGGATCCGGAACGAATCACCGAGGCAACCGTCGCCAAGTATCTCGACGAGTCCGACATGCCCGACGTCGATTTGTTCCTGCGCCCGTCGGGGGAGCAGCGCACGTCGAACTTCCTGATCTGGCAGTCGGCGTACGCGGAGTTCGTGTTCCAGAAGAAGCTGTTTCCGGACTTCGACCGCCGAGACCTATGGGAAGCGTGTGTCGAATTCGCCTCTCGCGACCGCAGATTCGGGGGAGTCAAGTATGAGTGAGGGCCTGACGCTGCAGTCACGAGCCGAGATCGCGCTGTCGCAGTTCGCGACCGTGAACGTGGGGGAGGACGGTTCGCTCGGATTCGATTATGCGGGCGCGCTGTGCTCGCTCAGGTCCGTCGAGCTCGCACCGGGTCTGGAAGTGCTGTCGTTGACGGCGGTCTTGGCGTGGGATCGGCCCGTCAAAGCATCGCTGCACAAGAAGGTGGCGGATCGCAATTCCGAGTCGCAGTTCGGATCCATCTCCGTGAACGTACACGGCAAGATGGCAGATGTGTTGCTGCGCTACATCTTTCCGGCATCCGGCCTGAACGACGAGCCGTTGATGACAATGCTCGTTCTCGTCCTGGCCGGAGTCGAGAAGGCCCGCGAGGGACTCCTGCCCTGAGCTACTTGGCCTTGCACTCGCTGCAGGTGCCGAAGATCTCGATCGTGTGGCTGACGTCGCTGAACCCGTTGCTCTCGGCGACGTTCTGCGACCACTTCTCGACCGTCGGGCCCTCGACCTCGACCGTGTAACCGCAGTCGCGGCACACGAGGTGATGGTGGTGACCGGACGAGCAGCGTCGGTAGACGGATTCGCCGGTGTCGGTGCGCAATACGTCGACGGTGCCCGCGTCGGCCAGCGTCTGCAGCGTTCGGTACACCGTGGTCAGGCCGATTCCCTCACCGCGCTTGCGCAGTTCGTCGTGCAGATCCTGTGCCGACCGGAACTCCTCGATGTTGTCGAGAAGATCGGAAATGGCGCTGCGCTGCTTGGTTGCGCGGACGCCGACGGCCACAGGTTTGCGCGGCGCGGGAGATTCGGTCACGAATATCAGCTCTCTTCTGCGTGGGCGACGGCGTCGACGACGATGTGTGCGAGATGATCGTCGACGAGACGATAGAGCACCTCACGACCGTTGCGTTCACCGCGGACCACACCTGCCGACTTGAGCACACGCAGGTGCTGGCTGATCAAGGGCTGGGTGACGCCGAGCGCACCGACGAGCTCGTGGACGCATCGCTCGGACTCGCGCAGTTGGAGAACGATCGCGATGCGTACGGGCGCTGCCAATGCGCGCAGAATGTCACCGGCTGCGACCAGCGTGTCCTTCGGAGGAACGGGAGCAGGGGGGACCGACGCGAACGGGTCGTGGGAGTGGGCAGCCAGGCCCTCGTCCGTGCGATCGTCGTCCCCGAGAGGTGAAGGGTCGGTTTCCAGCATTGCCAACGGAAAACTCCTTCGGGTGGTGTCGGGGTATCGCTACAGACTAGTCCAGCGACTGTTAATGCAAATCACTTCCATTTTGATATGCACAAGTGCGCATGTCAAACGAGGTAGGCAGTGTTCGGAGAAAGTGGTCACGACCGATAGGCTCGGTGCCTGAAGAAAGTCCCTCTCACCAGACACAAGATGGAGAGCTCCGCCAGTGGCACCCAAGTCCAAAGTCGAAACCGTCGCCAACCTCGCCAAGCGTCGAGGACTCGTGTACCCCTGCGGCGAGATCTACGGCGGTACCAAGTCTGCCTGGGACTACGGCCCCCTCGGCGTCGAGCTCAAGGACAACATCAAGAAGCAGTGGTGGCGCAACATGGTCACCAGTCGCGAAGACACCGTCGGCCTCGATTCGTCGGTGATTCTGCCGCGTGAGGTGTGGGAGGCTTCCGGCCACGTCGAGACGTTCTCCGACCCGCTGGTCGAGTCGCTCATCACGCACAAGCGCTACCGTGCCGACCACCTCATCGAGGCGTACGAGGAAAAGCACGGGCACCCTCCCGAGAACGGCCTCGCCGACATCCGCGATCCCGAAACCGGCGACCCTGGCCAGTGGACCGAGCCGCGCGCGTTCTCCGGTCTGCTCAAGACCTACCTCGGTCCCGTCGACAACGAAGAGGGCTTGCACTACCTGCGCCCCGAAACGGCACAGGGAATCTTCGTCAACTTTGCCAACGTGCTGACGACGTCGCGGAAGAAGCCGCCGTTCGGTATCGGTCAGATCGGCAAGAGCTTCCGCAACGAGATCACCCCCGGCAACTTCATCTTCCGCACGCGCGAGTTCGAGCAGATGGAGATGGAGTTCTTCGTCAAGCCCGGCGAGGACGACGAGTGGCACCAGTACTGGATCGACTACCGCATGAAGTGGTACACCGACCTCGGCATCGACCCGGAGAACCTGCGTCTCTACGAGCACGCTCAGGAGAAGCTGTCGCACTACTCCAAGCGGACGGTCGACATCGAGTACCGCTTCCGCTTCCAGGGCAGTGAGTGGGGCGAGCTCGAAGGCATCGCCAACCGCACCGACTACGACCTGTCGGTGCACTCGAAGGCGTCGGGCCAGGACCTCAGCTTCTACGAGCAGGCCACCGACACTCGCTACACGCCGTACGTCATCGAACCTGCAGCAGGTCTGACGCGTTCGCTGATGGCGTTCCTCGTCGACGCGTACACTGAGGACGAGGCCCCCAACGCCAAGGGCGGCGTCGACAAGCGCGTCGTGCTCAAGCTCGACCGTCGTCTGGCGCCGGTCAAGGTCGCGGTTCTGCCTCTCTCGCGTAACGCCGACCTGACGCCGAAGGCGAAGGACCTCGCTCAGCAGCTGCGTCAGTTCTGGAACGTCGAATTCGACGACGCCGGTGCCATCGGCCGTCGCTACCGTCGCCAGGACGAGATCGGTACACCGTTCTGCATCACCGTCGACTTCGACACCCTCGACGACCAGGCCGTCACCATCCGTGAGCGTGACACGATGGCGCAGGAGCGGGTCGCCCTCGATCAGGTCGAGGCCTACCTGGGAGCGCGCCTGCTGGGTGCGTGATTCCGGCTAGCAGCACTACCGAATGACGCCCTCGGTCACTCAGAGTGACCGAGGGCGTCATTCGCTCTATCCGGGGGAACCCGCGGACTAGAACCGGCCACCGCTTGCGCGTCCGCCGCCCCCTCCGC
>NZ_JAAFYV010000045.1:0-41697 GCF_011770055.1 Rhodococcus sp. B10
GCGCTGTCCCCCGCCGGACCCGCCACGAGGCTTGTCCTTGGCGGCCGCGCCCGGTTCGTCGTCGAGGCGCAGACTCAAGCCGATGCGCTGACGTGGGACGTCGACCTCCATGACCTTGACCTTGACGACGTCACCCGACTTGACGACCTCGCGCGGATCCTTGACGAAGTTGTGCGACATCGCGGAGACGTGGACGAGTCCGTCCTGGTGCACACCGACGTCGACGAAGGCCCCGAACGCTGCCACGTTGGTGACGACGCCTTCCAGCGTCATGCCCGGCTTCAGGTCGGCGACCTTCTCGATCCCGGCGGCGAACGTCGCCGTCTTGAATTCCGGTCGCGGGTCGCGGCCCGGCTTCTCGAGTTCGGCGATGATGTCGGTGACCGTCGGGATACCGAAGCGCTCGTCGGCGAACTGCTGCGGCTGCAGACCGCGCAGCAGCGACGTGTTGCCGATGACCTCGAGCACCCCGACGCCCGCCGAATCCACGATGCGGCGAACCACCGGGTACGCCTCGGGGTGCACGCTCGACCGGTCGAGCGGATCGTCGCCGTCCTGGATCCGCAGGAAGCCGGCACACTGCTCGAATGCCTTCGGCCCGAGACGCGCGACGTCCTTCAGCTTGGAGCGCGAGGTGAAGGGACCGTTCTGATCACGGTGCGCGACAATGCTTTCCGCAAGCGAACCGGCGATGCCCGACACACGCGACAGCAACGGGACCGACGCGGTGTTGACGTCGACGCCGACAGCGTTCACCGCGTCCTCGACGACCGCACCGAGCGAACGCGCCAGCAGGGATTCGGAGATGTCGTGCTGGTACTGGCCGACGCCGATGGACTTGGGATCGATCTTCACGAGCTCGGCGAGCGGATCCTGCAGCCGACGCGCGATGGAGACGGCGCCTCGGATCGAGACGTCGAGCTCGGGAAGTTCGCTCGACGCGTATGCCGACGCCGAGTACACCGAAGCGCCTGCCTCGGACACGACGACCTTGGTCAGACCCGCTTCCGGGAACTTCGAGATCAGGTCGGCAGCAAGCGCATCGGTCTCGCGGGACGCCGTGCCGTTGCCGATGGCGATGAGCTGGACCGAATGCTTCGCGGCAAGCGCGGCCAACGTCGCGACAGCCTGATCCCATTTGCCCTGGGGCTTGTGCGGGTAGATCGTGTCGTGGTCGACGACCTTGCCGGTCGAATCGACGACCGCGACCTTCGTCCCGGTGCGGAACCCGGGGTCCAGGCCCATCGTCGCGCGATTGCCCGCGGGCGCAGCGAGCAGCAGGTCCTTCAGGTTGGTAGCGAAGACGTCGACGGCATCCTGCTCCGCGGACTGGCGAAGCCGCATCCGAACGTCGATGGCGAGGGTCACGAGCAGTTTGGTACGCCAAGCCCATCGCACCGTGTCGAGCAACCACCGATCCGCGGCCCTGCCCTGGTCGGCGATACCGAACGCGGTGGCGATGCGTCCCTCGTACACCGTCCGCTCACCGGGAGGCGTCTCGTCCTGCTCCGGTTCGAACCCCAGGGACAGAACTTCTTCCTTCTCGCCGCGCAGCGTCGCCAGAATGCGGTGCGACGGCAACGACGTGAACGGTTCGGAGAATTCGAAGTAGTCGGCGAACTTGGCGCCTCCTTCTTCCTTGCCCTTGCGCACGGTCGAGACCAGTTTTCCACGGGTCCACATCAATTCACGCAGTTCGCCCACCAGGTCGGCGTCCTCGGCGAAGCGCTCGACGAGGATGGCGCGCGCGCCGTCGAGCTGCTCGGAGTCGTACGACGCGGGATCGGTGGTGGGATCGGTGATGAGGGCGTCGGCGACGGGTTCGTGGCCCGCCTCGCGCGCGATCTGCGCCTTGGTCCGACGCTTGGGCTTGAACGGCAGGTAGATGTCCTCGACGCGGGCCTTGGTCTCGGCCAGCATCAGTGATTGTTCGAGAGCCTCGTCGAGCTTGCCCTGCGAGCGAATCGATTCGATGACCGCGTCGCGTCGCTCGTCGAGCTCACGGAGGTACCGGAGCCGTTCTTCGAGCTGACGGAGCTGCGCGTCGTCGAGCATGCCGGTGACTTCCTTGCGGTACCGAGCGATGAACGGCACGGTCGATCCGCTGTCCAGCAGATCCACGGCAGCGCTGACCTGACCTTCGGATACGTCGAGTTCCTCGGCTATGCGCTTGTTCACAGTTTTCAGAGCAGTCGTCACGGCGCACGACCCTACAGCTAGTGTGGGACACGTTCATCAGTGACCAGTGCAGGAGACCGAGGATGTCCAGGCCCATGCAAGTCCTGGCGCTCTCGTGCACGGCACTGTTCGCCGCGATCGCCGTTCTCGTCACCGGCTGCGACGTTCCTGCCGATTCCGCGTCGGGCGCGTCGTCCGCGACGTCGTCGTCACCGTTCCCGGACACCGAGACGGTCCAGGATCTCGATCTCGATTCGCGCATCCCGGCGGCCATCGCGTCGGCGGCGGGTCGAGGCGCGGAGGTGTCGTTCGCCGTTCTCGACCGACGAACCGGATCCTATTTCTCGAACGGTGACACCATACAGAGCGAAACCGCTTCGGTCTCCAAGCTTTTCATCGCCGACGAGGTTCTCCACGAGGCCGACGTCGCGCAGGTTCCCCTCGCCGAGGACGAGATGACCTTGCTGAAGGTGATGTTGAAGTCGTCCAGCGACGACGCCGCCAACTATCTCTGGGACGAGTACGGCGGCAACGACATCGTCGTACGGGTGGCCGAACGCTACGGCCTCGCGGCTACGTCGCCTCCGTGGGACGGACTGTGGTGGAACACGATGACGACGGCAGCCGACATCGTCACGTATTACGCGCAACTCGTCGACGGCACCGGCGGCCTGTCCGCGACGTCGACGTCGACGATCGAGGATCTCCTCCGCGAGTCGACTCCGGTGGCGACGGACGGCTATCACCAGCACTTCGGAATCGTCGACGGCCTTCCGTCCGAACCGGTCTGGGCCGTCAAGCAGGGCTGGATGTGCTGCATCGCCGGCCGGTGGGTGCACCTGTCGACGGGCACGGTGGGGAGCAACGACGACTACGTCATCGCCGTGATCTCACGCGAAGAGGTCCATTACGACGACGACTGGGAGCACTACCCCGACACCGCCGTCGTCGACGTCACGGACGACAGCAGCGCCCAGCATGCGCGCGACACCATCACGGGCGTCGTGTCGATGCTCTTCCCGGACGGCCGGGTCGACTAGTCGGCGAGCAGATCAGGACGGCGTTCACGCGTCCGCTGCAGTGATTGCTCCGCGCGCCACGCGGCGACCTTCGCGTGATCGCCCGACAACAGGACGTCCGGGACGTCGAGCCCACGCCACCGGACGGGCCGGGTGTAGCTGGGGCCTTCGAGGAGCCCGTCGGAGAACGAATCCTCTTGGTGCGACTGCTGATTCCCGAGCACGCCGGGCAGCAACCGCACGACGGCTTCGCCCATGACGAGAACGGCGGCCTCTCCCCCGATGAGGACGTAGTCGCCGATACTCACCTCTTCGACGCGCACACGGGTGGCCGCGTCGTCGAACACGCGCTGATCGATGCCCTCGTAGCGTCCGCATGCAAAGACGATGTGCTTCTCCTGTGACCATCGCTCGGCGGTGCGCTGCGTGAACGGCACACCGGCCGGAGTCGGGACGACGAGAAGAGAGTCCTCGGTGAGGACGTCGTCGAGCGCGTCGCCCCACACGGTGGGCTTCATGACCATTCCGGGTCCGCCGCCGTACGGCGAATCGTCGACGGCCTTGTGCACGTCGTGGGTCCAGCTACGCAGATCGTGTACGTCCACCGACACCAGGCCCTTGTCGATCGCCTTGCCCAGCAAGGCAGTTCGCAACGGGTCCAGGTATTCGGGAAAGATCGTGACGACGTCGAGTTTCACGATGTCTACTCCGGATCCAGGAGACCTTCGGGCGGATCGATCACGACCGTGCCGTCGGCCAGGGACACCGACGTGACGATGGCAGCCACGAACGGCACGAGCACTTCGGATCGGCTTCCGTCGGCGGGACGGATGGACAGCAATTCGCCTGCCGCGGAATGCAGTACCTCACGAACCGTTCCGACGACCGTACCGTCGGCGAGCTGCACGGTCAGACCTTCGAGCTCGTGATCGTAGAACTCGTCCGGGTCGTCGGAGGATTCGAGATCGTCCGACTCGACCATGAACAGTGTGCCGCGGAGGGCGTCGGCGGCGTCCCGGGAATCGATTCCCTTCAGGCGCAGCAAAAGCCGCCCGGAGTGTTCCCGGGCGGCTTCCACCGTGTAGTCGACCTCGCCGGTGGTATCGCGTGGCTTACGCCCGCGAATCACCGACCCCACGGCGAAGCGATCGTCGGGTTCGTCGGTGCGAACCTCGACGACGACCTCGCCGCGGATGCCGTGTGACTTCACCACACGGCCGGTTACCAGCTCCATGTGTGCTGCGCTACTGATCCGTGTCGACGACGTCGACGCGAATTCCGCGGCCTCCGATACCGGAGACCAGCGTGCGCAGAGCTGTTGCCGTCCGACCTCCGCGACCGATGACCTTGCCGAGATCGTCGGGATGCACGTGAACTTCCACGGTGCGTCCGCGACGGCCGGTGATCAATTCGACGCGAACGTCGTCAGGGTTGGCGACGATGCCACGAACGAGATGCTCGACGGCGTCGGCGACCACGGCACTCACTTCTCAGCAGCCTCGGCGGCCGGTGCTTCTGCGGTCTCGGCTGCGGCGTCGTCGGCCGAAGCAGCCTCGTCGGCCTTCGGAGCCTTCTTCTTCTTGGCCGTGGTGGCGTCACCGAGCGGCTCGGCGTCGGCCTGAGCGAGCGCAGCGTTGAACAGGTCCAGCTTGGACGGCTTGGGCTCGGCAACGCGGAGGGTGCCCTCGGCGCCGGGGAGGCCCTTGAACTTCTGCCAGTCACCGGTGATCTTCAGCAGAGCCTCGACGGGCTCGGTGGGCTGAGCGCCGACGCCGAGCCAGTACTGAGCACGCTCGGAATCGATGTCGATGACGCTCGGCTCCTGCTTGGGCTCGTACGTGCCGATGGTCTCGATCGCACGGCCGCTGCGGCGGGTGCGAGAGTCGGCGATGACGACGCGGTAGTGCGGGGTGCGGATCTTACCGATGCGCATGAGCTTGATCTTGACAGCCATGAAAAGTAGAGCCTTTCGAGTTGGTCACTCCGCAATTCAGCGGTGCGCGTGGACCGCGCACCCGGTTTTGCGTTGATGGGGTGTCGTGACCGCCGTGCGGTACGTAACCGGAGACGGGCGAACAGCAGTCCATTGTGCCAGACGAGCGCCGCCGGAAGTTAATCGACCTGTCGGCGACGCTGCGGCACACCGCGCAGAACGATGACGTCGGGATGTGACAGCACCGCCGGTGACGTCCGGGGATCGACGTCGTAGACCAGAAGGTCCGCGGGAGCGCCGTGTTCCAGACCCGGCCATCCGAGCCACGATCTGGCACTCCAGCTCGCGGCGCCGAGCGCCTCGGTCGGCGTCATTCCGACTTCGGTCAGCGCCTGCACCTCGTCGGCGATACGCCCGTGCCGGATGGATCCGCCCGCGTCGGTACCCGCGTAGATCGACACGCCCGCATCGTGCGCTCGACCGATGGTCGAGCTGACCCGCGCGTGCAGGTCGCGCATGTGACGTGCGTAGATCGGGTACTTCGACGCCGACGCGGCGATGTCGGGAAAGGTCGCGATGTTCACGAGAGTCGGCACCAGCGCGGTGTCGTGCCGGACCATCATCTCGATGGTCTCGTCGGTCAAGCCGGTGCCGTGCTCGATGCAGTCGATGCCCGCCGAGATCAACCCGGGCAGGGCGTCCTCACCGAAGACGTGCGCCGTGACGCGAGCGCCCTCGGCGTGGGCGGCGTCGATCGATGCTCGCAGGATCTTCTCGTCCCACAGGGGCCTCAGGTCGCCGACGCTGCGATCGATCCAGTCGCCGACGAGTTTGACCCAGCCGTCACCGAAACGTGCTTGTCGCGCAACGACTTCCGGTAGTTGCGACTCGTCCTCGACGTCGATCGCGAGGCCTTGGATGTACCGCTTGGGGGACGCGATGTGCCGACCCGCGCGGATGATGCGGGGCAGGTCGTCGTGATCGTCGAGGGCGCGTGTGTCGACGGGCGAGCCTGCATCGCGCAGCAGCAGCACGCCGACGTCCCGTTCGGCCCTCGCCTGTTCGACGGCGCCGTCGACATCCTCGTGGCCGCCGCCGTACTTGATGCCCACGTGGCAGTGCGCGTCGACGAGGCCGGGAAGAATCCACCCGTCGTCGCACAAGATGTCCGCGTGCGTGACCGGGTCGAGCGAGATGCGGCCGTCGACGATCCAGAAATCGACCGGATCCTCCGACGGCACCGGCCGACCCCGAACCCGGAAGGCGGGCACGGTCGGTCCGCTACTTCTTCGGCAGTTTCAACTGCGACAGGTCGATGCCCTCGAGTCCCGGGGGTAGCTGGTCGAGACCCTTGGGCATGCCCGACAGATCCGGCATTCCCGCGGGCATTCCACCGGGCATGCCGGGGAAACCGCCCCTGATCTTGGGCTGAGTCGGCCCGCGTCCGCCCTTCTTGCCCTTCTTGCCCTTCTTGCTGCGGACCTGCTTGCGCGCGCCGGGCATGCCCATGCGGCCTGCCATCGCCGACATCATCTTGCGCGCTTCGAAGAACCGGTCCACGAGCTGGTTGACGTCCGACACCTTGACGCCCGATCCGTTCGCGATGCGTAGACGCCGCGACGCGTTGATGATCTTCGGATCGTTGCGTTCCTGCGGCGTCATGCCACGAATGATCGCCTGCACACGGTCGAGCTGCTTCTCGTCGATGTTGGCCAGTTCTTTCATCTGGCCTGCACCCGGGAGCATGCCCAACAGGTTGCCGATCGGGCCCATCTTGCGGACGGCCATCATCTGCTCGAGGAAGTCGTCGAGCGTGAGCTGACCGGAACCGATCTTGTTGGCGGTCGCCTCGGCCTGCTCGGCGTCGAAGTGCTGCTCCGCCTGCTCGATGAGGCTGAGGACGTCACCCATGCCGAGAATTCGACTGGCCATACGGTCCGGGTGGAAGACGTCGAAGTCTTCGAGCTTTTCACCGGTCGACGCGAACATGATGGGCTCGCCCGTCACCTCGCGCACGCTGAGCGCCGCACCACCTCGGGCGTCGCCGTCGAGCTTGGTGAGCACGACGCCGGTGAACCCGACGCCGTCCCGGAAGGCCTGCGCGGTGCTGACCGCGTCCTGACCGACCATCGCGTCGAGCACGAACAGCGTCTCGTCGGGCTGCACGGCGTCTCGGATGCCCGCGGCCTGATTCATCAGTTCGGTGTCGATACCGAGACGGCCTGCGGTGTCAACGATGACGATGTCGTACTGCTTGGTGCGTGCTTCGGCGACACCGGCACGTGCGACCTCGATCGGGTCGGCAGCCGAGATGCCGAGCTCGTTCTCGCCGCCACCGATCGACGTGCCGGGGTGCGGAGCAAACACCGTGGCGCCCGCACGCTCACCGACGATCTGGAGCTGGCTGACAGCACCGGGGCGCTGGAGGTCACACGCGACCAGAAGCGGTGTGTGTCCCTGCTCCTTGAGCCATTTGGCGAGCTTGCCGGCGAGCGTCGTCTTACCGGAACCCTGCAGACCGGCCAGCATGATGACCGTCGGCGCCGTCTTGGCGAACGTCAGCCGGCGCGTCTCGCCGCCGAGAATGCCGACGAGTTCCTCGTTGACGATCTTGACGACCTGCTGGGCCGGGTTGAGAGCGCCCGAGACCTCGGCGCCCTTGGCGCGCGTCTTGATGCGCGTGATGAACTCACGCACGACGGGCAGAGCGACGTCGGCTTCGAGCAGCGCGAGCCTGATTTCACGGGCTGTGGCATCGATGTCGGCCCCCGAGAGTCGACCCTTGCCACGCAGGTCCTTGAGGGTCCCGGTCAACCTGTCGGATAGGGATTCGAACACCGATTGCACTCCTGAGCCAATTGCGAATGGGGCCTGAACAGACGAGTAGAGCAGGCTCCAGACTAGCGCCCGCTACCGCGCCCCGTCGTCATCGAGGCCGACAGAGCGCGGTCCGCAGGATTGCCTACGCGTTTAGTGCTGCGTCGTTCCAGGTCACCGACACCCCGCGGGTGGCCAACCACTGCGCCGGGTCGACCTTGACCCCACTCGGGTCGTGGACCTCGAAGTGCAGGTGCGGGCCGGTGGACTGACCTCGGTTGCCGACCGTCGCGATCTGTTGGCCCGCCGAGACCTGCTGTCCTTCGGCCACCGAGTAGTTGCCGACATGGCCGTAGATGGTTTCGGTGCCGTCGGCGTGCATGACCTTGACCCACAAGCCGAACCCCGATGCAGGCCCTGCCGCGGTGACGACGCCGTCGGCAGCGGCAAGAACGGGCGTTCCGATGGGGGCCGCGACGTCGAGCCCACCGTGGTGCGTTCCCCATCGCGAACCGAAGCTCGACGTCAGAACACCCGAAACCGGTTGCACGGCCTTCTCTTTCAGCGGCTGCAGTCCCTGCAACAGATCCTGAGCCGCTTTGCCGACGTCCGGCAGCCCGAGTGCGGGAAGGTCGGAGGTGTCGGGAATCTCGATGCCGGGCGGCAGCTGGATGTTCTCCGGCAACTGGATGCCCGCGGGGAGTTCGAACCCGGCCGGGAGCAGGTTCGGCGGGATCTGGAACGGCACAGCCGCCGCGGGGGCCTGCGGCGCGGGAGCAGGTGCCGCCGACGCGGTACCCGTTCCCATCTGAGCCGCACCCGCGACGATCGCACCGGTGGCGGCGACGATGGTCGCCGCCTTCAACCCCGAATCCTTGGAGTCCTCCGTCGCCCTGTGGCGCCCACGTGGTGTCGTCGAATCTGTATCGGCCGGAACGTAAATGTTCGACCGCCGGTGGGATCCCACAGTGTCTACCTCATCAGTCGTCGGCGTGCGCCCCCGAGCAGTCACTGCTCGGACCCGCTTTTCGTCTGCTGGCGGGAAACGTAACAAAACGATCTCGCGCGCAAACACCGTAACCGAATCTTTATGAGATCTCACTACGAACGATGGGAATTCGACGCCTGGCCGACACCGTACCTAGGTTCCTTCGGGCTTTTCCGGTGGTCTCGGCGGTTCCGGGGCGGGAACCACACCGAGAATCGCTTCTTCGATCTCCTCGCGTGTCGCACGAGTGTCCGATCCGGTCAGGTCGATGCAGAAGGCGTCGACGACGGACGTACCGAGAGTCGCCACCCGCGCCCACCGCACGTCGGCACCGAGCTTCTCCAGCGCGCTCGCGAGTCGACAGAGCAGGCCGAGCCGGTCCTCGGCCCGCAGTTCGAGCACGACCTGTCCCGGTTCGGTCCCGTCGAACCACAACACGCGCGGAGGAGCCTGGGCGTACAGCACCGGCACCGCCGAGTCCTCCCCGTCGAGAACCGGAGGGCGAGCATTCCGTTCCTTCTCGTTCAGCACCGCCACCAGATCGAGCTCACCGGCCTGTGCGCGAATGAGTTCCTGACGCAGCAGCCCCGCTTGAGGCGGAGCTCCGAACAACGGCGTGACGGCGAACGAGTTGACCGCCGAACCGTCGTGACTGCCGAGGGACGCCGACAACACGCGCAGCGAATGCAGCGCGAGAACACCCGCGGCGTCCGACAACAAACCGGGGGTGTCCGGCGCGACGACCGTCACGACGAACGTGTGCGACCCCTCGGTCGGCTGCAGATCGACGTGTACGCCACCCTTCTCGGCCAACTCGACGTGAGCCGGGTCGAGCGGATCGGGCGTGGGCAACGACTCCCCTGCCATCACCAGCCTGCACCGCCGCACGAGCTCCCGGATCAGCGACGCCTTCCAATCACCCCACACTCCCGGACCCGTCGCGAGCGAGTCGGCCTCGGCGAGCGCGTGCAACAGCTCCAGAAGAACCGGATCGGCGCCCAGGGCGTCGACGACGGTCTGCACCGTCACGGGATCGTCCAGATCGCGTCGTGTCGCTGTCTCGGGCAACAACAGATGGTGACGCACCATCGCGGTCAGGAGTGCCACGTCCGACGGCCAGAGCCCGAGCCGGTTACCGATCTGCGTCGCCAACTCGGCGCCGACGACGCTGTGGTCTCCCCCGCGACCCTTGCCGATGTCGTGGATCAAAGCCCCGAGGATCAGCAGATCGGGTCGAGCGACGCGCGTCGTCAGCGCCGACGCGTACGCCGCGGTCTCGACGAGATGCCGGTCGACAGTCCAGGTGTGCACCGCGTCGCGCGGCGGAAGGTCGCGGACGGCACCCCACTCGGGCAGCAAGCGCCCCCACAGGCCGGTGCGGTCCAGTGCCTCGATCGCCGGGATCGAGCGTCGACCGGAGCCGAGCAGGACCAACAGATCGTTCACCGCTTCCTTGGGCCACGGTTCACGCAGTTCGGGTGCGCTGTCGGAGAGTCTGCTCAACGTGGACGCCGACATCGGCATCCCGTACTGCGCCGACGCGGCCGCCACGCGGGTGATGAGTCCCGGATCCTTGCTCGGACGGGCATCTCGGGCGAGCACGACCTCTCCTGCATGCTCGACGACGCCTTCGTCGAGCGGCCGACGTACGGGCACTCGGCGCAGACGCGACAGCCCGCGTCGTGGAAGCGAATTCCCGGCGGTGCGTAGCCCGACGTCCACCGAGTAGCTGATGGTGCGTGCCGAGTCGCTGAGAACGCGGGCGAGGTCGAACCGGTCTCCTATGCGCAGTGCTGCACCGATCTCGTCGGCATCCTGCGCACGCAGTTGGTCGCGGGCGCGGCCGGCAACACGATGCAGTTCGGTTCGGACGTCGAGCATGCGCGTGTGGGCGAAGGCGAGTCCTCCTCCCGGAGACTGCGGACCGAGTCCCGGCATGCCGTCGGTCAGCTGGGCGATGGACAGCGCGTCGAGAAGCTGGACGTCCCGCAGTCCACCACGACCGCTCTTGAGGTCCGGTTCGGCGCGATGTGCGATTTCGCCGCTCCGCGACCACCGCGACTGCGTCTGGGTGATCAGTTCGTCGAACCGCGACCGGATGCCGGTACGCCACTCGCGCCGCACTCCGCCGATCAGCAGATTGCTGAGCTCGACGTCTCCCGCGATGTGACGGGCTTCGAGCATGCCGAGCGCTGCAGTCAGATCCGTCGACGCCACCTGCAGAGCCTGCGGCACCGTGCGCACACTGTGGTCGAGTTTGATGTGGGCGTCCCACAGCGGATACCACAGCTTGTCGGCCACCTCCGACACCAACTCGGGGTCCATGTCGTCGTGGAGCAGTACGAGATCGAGATCGGAGTACGGAAGCAATTCGCGGCGCGCGAGGCCTCCGACTGCAACGATCGCGAATCCCGAATCGGGTTTGATCCCGAGTTCGGCACCCTTCGTGGTGAGCCAGAACTCGTGAAGGTCCACGAGCGCCTGCCTCAGCGCGGGCGCGTCGAGACGGCGTCCGCGTGTTCCGCCGTCGAGCAATTGTTTCCTGGCGCGCGCCAGGTCTGCCGCCGCATCGGAACTCTTGGTAGCGGACGGCCCAGAGGCCGAAGGCCCCGACCCTGCAGCTTTCGCTGCAGAGCCGGGGCCGCCTGCCCGCGACCCAGTGGGGTCAGAGCGCATCGGCACCACGTTCCCCGGTACGTACCCGGATGACCGAGTCGACCGGCGAAACCCACACCTTGCCGTCGCCGATCTTGCCGGTGCGAGCGGCTTCGACGATGACCTCGACGACCTTCTCCACCGCGGCGTCGTCGACGACGACCTCGACGCGCACCTTCGGCACGAAGTCGACCGAGTACTCGGCGCCTCGGTATACCTCGGTGTGGCCCTTCTGACGTCCGTATCCCTGGACTTCACTGACCGTCATGCCAAGCACACCGGCCTGTTCGAGACCCGTCTTGACGTCCTCCAACGTGAACGGCTTGACGATTGCCGTGATCAGCTTCATTTTCTGCTTCCCTTCACAAGCTCTGGAGTGCCCGGTTGCGTGCGGAGCTTCGATTCGCTCCTATCTCTACCTTGTCAGGCGAAGTCGTACGCCGTCTCGGCGTGTTCGGCTTCGTCGATTCCCTTGGCTTCGTCTTCCTTCGACACACGCCAACCGAGCGGCTTCAGCGCGAATGCAATGACGGTCGTGATGATGCCGGTGAAGATCAGTGCGACGAGAGCGATGACGATCTGGACGACGAGTTGCTTGTAGTCACCGCCGTAGAACAGGCCGGTCTCGGATCCGAAGAAGCCGATGGCGACGGTTCCCCACAGGCCTGCGACGAGGTGGACACCGACGACGTCGAGCGAGTCGTCGTAGCCGAACTTGAACTTCAGGCCGACTGCGAGAGCGGAGAGAACACCGGCGATGGCGCCGAGGAAGATCGAGCCGATCGGCGTGAGAGCACCGGCGGCAGGCGTGATGGCGACGAGACCGGCGACGATGCCCGACGCAGCGCCGAGGCTGGTGGCCTTGCCGTCGCGAATGCGCTCGACGACGAGCCATCCTGCGATGGCAGCAGCGGTGGCCGTGGTGGTGTTGACCCAGGCGAGACCGGCGACACCGTCGGCGGCGAATGCAGATCCACCGTTGAAGCCGAACCAACCGAACCACAGAAGTGCAGCGCCGAGCATGACGAACGGCAGGTTGTGCGGGCGGAATGCGACGCGGCCGAATCCGGCACGCTTACCTACGATCAGCGCCAACACGAGGCCGGCCATACCGGCGTTGATGTGAACGACGGTGCCACCGGCGAAGTCGATCGGTGCGACGGAGGCGACCAGGCCGCCCTCACCGTCGTCGGTTGTGCCGAACAGCTTGGCCGCGAGTCCGTCCTCGGAGCCCGAGAGGAGTCCACCGCCCCACACCATGTGTGCCAGCGGGAAGTAGGCCAGCGTGACCCAGATACCTGCGAACGCGAGCCACGTTCCGTACTTGACGCGGCCTGCGATGGAACCGCTGATGAGGGCGACGGTGATGATCGCGAAGGTCACCTGGAACGCGATGTCGATCACGTTGGCGTAGCCCCAGGCACCGGCGATGAAGTTGCCGTCCGCGTCGGTGATCGAATCCTTCAGTCCGAAGAACTCGAACGGGTTCGCGAAGATCCCGCCGATGTTCTCGGTGCCATAGGACATGGACCAACCCCACAGAACGTAGATGATGGCGACGACGAACATCGAGCCGAACGACATCATCATCATGTTCAGCACGGACTTCTGCTGCGACATGCCGCCGTAGAAGAACGCCAGGCCTGGCGTCATCAGCAGCACCAGCGATGCGGCCACCAGCATCCAGGCGGCATTGCCGGAGTTGGCCAACAAATCCTCGGGACTCACGTACACCCTCCTTATCTGACGCACCGGTTGGCGCGTGGTCTGGACAAAGAGTGGTTTCACTAGGTTTCATCGGTGACACTCCGGTGTTTCGCGCATGTGAACGGACAGACGGAATGTGTTGCTAGTACGTTTCGTCCAGGCGTTTCGTTCTTTCGCCGGTTTTGCTTCGAGCACGAAACCGGGGAAAAGCGGTCGAAACCGGACACCCTCGAACGACCCCGTCCGCAACGACGAAACACGCCCCGCCGACGGTTCGGCGGGGCGTGTTTCGTGTGGCTTCGTGCGGCGGACGGCCGCACCTGATGTCAGCCGAGCAGTGCGTCGACGAACGCCCCCGGCTCGAACGGCGCCAGGTCGTCGGCGCCCTCTCCGAGCCCGACGAGCTTCACCGGAACACCGAGTTCGCGTTGGACCTGGAACACGATGCCGCCCTTCGCGGTGCCGTCGAGCTTGGTCAGTACGACGCCGCTGATGTCCACGACCTCGGCGAACACACGTGCCTGCATCAGACCGTTCTGTCCGACCGTCGCGTCGAGAACCAACAGCACGTCGTCGACGCGCGCTCGCTTCTCGATGACGCGCTTGACCTTTCCGAGCTCGTCCATCAGGCCCGACTTGGTGTGCAGACGCCCGGCCGTGTCCACGACGACGACGTCGACACCCTGCTCGATGCCCTTGGACACCGCGTCGAATCCGACGGCGGCCGGATCGGCGCCTTCCTTGCCGCGCACGACGTCCGCACCGACGCGCTCGGCCCACGTCTGCAACTGGTCCGCTGCTGCGGCGCGGAACGTGTCGGCCGCGCCGAGCAGAACCCGGCGGCCGTCGGCGACGAGCACGCGGGCGAGCTTGCCGGTGGTCGTCGTCTTGCCGGTGCCGTTGACACCGACGACGAGCAGCACTGCAGGCGTACCTTCGTGCGGCAGCGCCTTGATCGACCGATCGAACTCGGGGTGCAGTTGCGCGACGAGGACCTCGCGCAGCAGTGCTCGCGCATCCGCTTCGGTGCGGATGCTGCGCGCCGCCATCTGTTCACGCAGCGTCGACATGATCTCCGCCGTGGTCGACGACCCGATGTCGGCGATCAGCAGCGTGTCCTCGACTTCCTCCCACGAATCCTCGTCGAGATCGCCACCACCGAGCAGTCCCAGCAAGCTCTTCCCGACCGCGGACTGCGACCGGGACAACCGGCCACGCAGTCGGTCGATCCGGCCCTCGGTGGGTGCGATCTCCTCGATGACAGGACGCTCGGGCTCGGGCGGCGGGACAGGAGCAGGTTCCGGCGCGGGCTCGGGCGTCGGAGCGGGCTCGGGAGCAGGCGCGGGCTCGGGCGTCGGAGCGGGCTCAGGTGTAGGCGCAGGCTCGGGCGTCGGAGCGGGCTCCGGTGTCGGCGCGGGTTCGGGAGCAGGCGCGGGCTCTGGCGTCGGAGCGGGCTCGGGTGTGGGCGTCGGTTCCGGCCGCGGAGTCGGCTCGGGGCGCGGCTTGGGTTTCGGGGCGAGCTCCGGCTCGGCGGTGGCGGTGCCCTGGCTGAACGAGAAGCCACCGCCCGCCTTGTAACCACCCGATCTGTCCTTCGGAGTTTCCTCGACGGCCTTGGTGTCCTTGGACTGGAAGGACACGCGGCGGCGACGGGACAGAACGAATCCCGCGACGAGCACGACGACAAGAATGGCCAGAACGGCCGCGACGACGATCCACGCTTCGGTACTCACGGGGACCATCCTGTCACGATGCGCTACAGCGCCCGCGTCAGCCGTGTCATGCCGGCGGCGCCGGCGCGGGATCCACCACGGAATCCTCGTCGATCGTTGCGCTGCCGATGGTTTCGACGCGATCCCGGTTCAACCGTTGCGAGATGACCGTCGTGATGCCGTCGCCGCGCATCGAGACGCCGTACAACGCGTCGGCGACCTCCATCGTCGGCTTCTGGTGAGTGATGACGATGAGCTGCGACTTCTCCCGTAGCTGCTCGAACAGCCCGATCAGCCGCCGCAGGTTGGTGTCGTCGAGCGCGGCCTCGACCTCGTCCATGACGTAGAACGGGGACGGCCGCGCACGGAAGATGGCCACGAGCATCGCGACCGCGGTCAGTGATTTCTCACCGCCGGACAGCAGCGACAACCGCTTGACCTTCTTGCCGGGCGGTCGCGCTTCCACCTCGATACCGGTGGTCAGCATGTCGCCGGGTTCGGTGAGAATCAGTCGACCCTCCCCGCCGGGGAACAGTTTCGCGAACACCTGCGTGAATTCGCGCTCGACGTCGAGCCAGGCATCGGTGAACAGCTGAAGGATGCGGTCGTCGACGTCGGCGACGACCTCGAGCAGATCCTTGCGCGCCGATTTGACGTCTTCGAGCTGCGTCGAGAGGAAGTTGTAGCGCTCCTCGAGCGCGGCGAACTCTTCGAGCGCGAGCGGGTTGACCTTGCCGAGTGTCGCGAGATCGCGTTCGGCCTTCTTGGCGCGCTTCTCCTGCGTCACACGATCGAACGGCATCGGTGCGGGGGCGACGACCTGTTCGCCGCGTTCCTTCGCTGCTTCGTACTCGGCCATCTCCAGGTCGGTCGGCGGCAACGCGATGTCCGGCCCGTACTCGGCGATCAAATCGTCGAGACCGATGCCGTGCTGCTCGAGAATGCTCGCTTCCAGCTGTTCGATGCGCAGTGCCGCCTGGGCGCGGGCTACCTCGTCGCGGTGCACGGCGTCGGTGATCGACGCGAGCTGCGCCTGCAACGCGCGCACCTGTTCCTTGACGCGTTCGAGCTCGGCCGTCGTCGTCGCTTTGCGTTCGGCGAGCTCGTCGCGACGGGACGCGGCCTCGTCGACGACCATCGCCAACCGCTCGGCGACGCGCTCTCCCGCGGACGCCACGGCCTCGGCGACGGCAGCTGCATGCCGTCGCGATGCCATCTCGCGTTCGGCACGGGCACGGGCCTCGCGCTCGGCGCGAGCCGCTCGGCGCAACGAGTCGGCGCGTCCACGCAGCGACTGCGCACGTTCCTCGGCGGTGCGCACGTTCAGGCGTGCTTCGACCTCGACGGCACGGACCTCCGCCAACGCGGCCGCGGCTGTCTCGCGGGCGATGGTGGACTCGGTGGAGTCGCTGGTGCCCTCCAACCCGGATTGTTCGTCCTCGGCGAGTCGAAGCCGTTCCTCGAGTTCCGCCAGCGCCCCCAGAGCTTCCTCTCGACCGGTCTCCGCGGCCGCTCGCTGCTCGGACAGACGCGTCGACTCGGCGTGGGCGGATCGCGCCAATTGGCCGAGGCGGCCCAGCTGTTCGTAGACCGCAGCCATGGCCGCATCCGACTCGTTGAGGGCGGCCAATGCCTGCTCGGCCGATTCCTTGCGGTCGGACTGCTCGGCGAGCGCGCCCGACAACGCAGCTTCCAGCTCGGCCGAACGGCGTTCGGCCGCAGCGAGTTCGACCATGGACGTATCGATCGCGGCCTGTACCTCCAGCGTGCTGGGCCGACGATCCGAACCACCGGTGACCAGGCCCGCGTCGACGAGATCGCCCGCCGTCGTCACCGCACGCACGCCACGCGCCGACGCCACCAGCGACGCTGCGTCGTCGAGCGACGGGACGACTGCGACGTCACCGAGCAGGGCGAGCATCGACTCGGCCAACGAATCCGGGTACGACACGACGTCGAGAGCCCACCGTGCCCCGTCGGGCAGGGTGACCGACCGATGCTGCGCCTCGACGGCGGTGCCGTCGAACACGATCGCTGCTCGGCCTCCGTCGGCTTCGCGGAGTGCCCGTACGGCCTCGCGCGCGCTCGCGAACGAGTCGGCATGTGCCGCGTCGGCGACCGGACCCATGGCCACCGCGATGGCGACGTCGAATCCGGGCTCGATCGTGATCCGCTCGGCCAGCAGGCCGGACAGACCGGACTGGCCGTTCTCGATGAGCCAGCCCGCGCCGTCCTTGCGTTCGAGGCCCATCGTCAGTGCTTCGATGCGCGCCTGGAACGACGCGACCTTCTTGCCCGCGGTTCGATCCTCGTTCTGCAACTCGGTGACGCGAGCATCGGCGCTGCGCAGTGCGGCGACCGCACGCTCGTAGTGCGTGTCGAGGCTGAGTTCGCTTGCATCGAGCCCTGAAATCTGGTCCTGGACGCTGTCGAACTCCGATTGCGCGACGTCGCCGCGCTGACGGGCTTCGTCGATGGCGACCGACAACCGAGCTACCTCGGCATCGATGGACTCGACCTTCGTTCGATACGTGTCGACCTGCCCGGACAGCCGGGCGAATCCCTCACGACGATCGGCGACGGCGCGCACGGCGGCCATGTGGGCGCGTTCGGCCTCGGCTGCGGCCGACTCACGTTCCATCAGCTGCTCGCGCGCTGCTTCGAGCGTCTCGCGGGCGATCTCGACGGCCTCGACGAGCTCCATCTCTTCCTCGGCGACGCGTTCGGCCTGCTGCTCGAGCTCGTCGGGATCCTGACCGCGGCCCGTCGACGGCGCACTGTCGAGGTGACGTGCGCGTTCCTTCGCGATCCTGATGGTGGCGTTCACGCGTTCGGCGAGCGCGGACAGCTGGAACCAGGTCTGGCTCGCCGCCTCGGCACTGGGTGTCAGACGGGCGACCGACTGCTCGAGCTCGCCGAGCGCGACGTTTCCGGCTTCGAGGGTGTCCTGAACGACGGCGTACTGCTCGCGTTGCGCCGCTTCGTCCTGTTCCTGGCTGGCGAATGCCTCACGACGCGTCACGAGATCGTCGGCGGCCAGGCGCAGCTTCGCATCGCGCAGATCGGCCTGGACGGTCTGTGCACGCCGCGCGACTTCGGCCTGCCTGCCGAGCGGCTTGAGCTGACGCCGGAGCTCGGCGGTGAGGTCGGTCAGACGCGCGAGGTTGGCCTGCATCGCGTCGAGTTTGCGGACGGCCTTTTCCTTGCGCTTGCGGTGTTTGAGAACACCCGCGGCCTCCTCGATGAAGGCGCGTCGGTCCTCGGGCCGCGATTCGAGAATGGCGGCGAGGCGTCCCTGTCCGACGATGACGTGCATCTCGCGTCCGATACCGGAGTCGCTGAGCAGTTCCTGCACGTCCATCAACCGACACGAGTTGCCGTTGATCTCGTACTCGCCCGCACCGTCGCGGAACATGCGCCGGGTGATCGAGACCTCGGTGTAATCGATGGGCAGTGCACCGTCGGCGTTGTCGATGGTCAGCGTCACTTCCGCCCGGCCGAGCGGCGCCCGGCCGGACGTGCCGGCGAAGATGACGTCTTCCATCTTCCCGCCGCGCAGCGCTTTCGCGCCCTGCTCCCCCATGACCCAGGTGAGCGCGTCGACGACGTTGGACTTACCCGACCCGTTGGGTCCGACGACGCAGGTGATTCCCGGTTCGAAACGAAGAGTCGTCGCCGAGGCGAAGGACTTGAAGCCCTTCAGCGTCAGACTCTTGAGATGCATGACGAGTCAGATTACCGGGTAGGTCCGACCTGTTCGGTCGACACTCCAGTCGCCGACGTCAGGCCTCAACGCTCGACGAACCCGGAGAGTCCGCCGCGTGCTGGATCCCAGGATTCCACGACGAGCGACACGACGCCGGGAGTCGTCCCGCCGCGCAACAAGTCGAGAAGTCGTTCCAGCCGCTCGCGCGAGCCCTCGGCGACGACGAGAACACGGCCGTCGGCATGGTTGGTGGCGTGCCCGACGAGACCGAGTTCGAGCGCCCGAGACCGCGTCCACCATCGAAAACCCACACCCTGCACGGTTCCGTGGACCCACGCAGTCAGTCGTTCGTCGCTCATGCGGGGGCCAGCCGGCGGACCGAGCCGTCGAAACTCGTGGCGTACAGCGAATCCGGGTCCCATCCGACACCACCGAACTCGACCGCCGAGGTCGCCGGCAGGCCGGTTCCGATGACGCACGACGCACCGGACTCGGGGTCGATGCGCAGTACTCGACCGGCGAGGTTCTGGGCGAGGTAGATCTGTCCGTCCGGCCCGACGGTCAAGTCGTCCGACGCGGTGACAGGTCCGAATCCGTCGACCGGAATGCGACGAGCATCCCCACCGAGGTTCGACGCGTCGAGAACGGTGATCGCCAGTTCGGGCTCGAACGTGTTCGACACGTACACCGTTCCGTCGTCCACGGCCAGACCGTTGGCGCTCCCGACGTCCGTGCGCACGTATCGAGCCGAGTTGGGATCGCCCGCGTCGACCCGTGTGACGCCGCTCGGCGTGCCGAGATTGCGTGTGACCAGGAGGTCACCGTCGTCGAGCACGGCAAGGCCGTTGGGCATGACGACGTCGCGCGCCACCACCGTGCGCGCACCGGTGTCGAGGTCGACGGCCTCGACCGTGCCGTCGTGAACGTCGAGAAGTCCCGACGAGAAGCCGTTGCCGGTCGTGAAATACAGGGTGTCGCCGCGCACGACGAGCCCACCGGGTGCGGTCACGTCCGGAACGACGACCGACCGAGTCCCGTCCGGCGTCAGACCGGCGATGGCGCCGGGACCGGTGAGCGACGTCCGGGACAGCAGCATGGTTCCTCGGTCGTCGAACGTCACGTTCTCGAGCAGGCCGAGCCCCGACGCGACCGTGCTGACGGTCCACGGTGCGCACGCGGGGGCTGCCGCTGCCGTGGGAGCGACGGCCACCACTGCCCCGCACGTCGTCGCCAGTACCCCCAGAGCCGCCCCCCATCTCATGTCAGGCGTCCGTGACGACGTCGAGGGATATCTTCGTGCCCGCCTTCAGCGTGCGGCCGACGGTGCAGACCTTGTCGATCGCCCGCTCGACGACGGTCAGCAACCGCTGCTGCGCCTCGGGGTCGAGCTCGCTGAGGTCGAGTTCGAGAATCTCGTGGAGGTCCGGGTACAGCTCGTTCTCGCGGTCCGCGGCGCCCGAGACTCGGACGGTGGCGTCGTAGTTGTCTCCGAGCCTGCGTGACAGAGGCAGGTCCGAGCTCATACCGGTGCATGCCGCCAGTGCGATCTTCAGCAGTTCACCGGGAGTGAAGACTCCGTCCACCGACTCGGAACCGATCGACACCTCGGCCCCTCGCGAACTCTTGCCGGTGTACCGGCGGGTGCCCGTGCGTTCGACCCACAGCTCTGTCGGTGTGCTCTCGTCAGCCATGACAGCAGATTCTAGACAGTGCCACCGACGTCGTGATCGACGCGGATGGTCCCCGAGGCGCGGACCGGATCGTGCTTCGTCAGTCGTCGACGGGGTGCCAGGTCGCCCGGTTGTCTTCGATGCGAACTCGTCCGAACGGTACGTCGGCGAAGTGGATACCGAAGCCGATGGCGTCGGACCCGGCCAGTTCGAGCACGAGGCGGTGGCGCAGGGCGGTTGCCTGCCGGTGATCGTGGTCGAATGTGTTCTCCCACAACGGATGAGTGATCTGAACCGGAGAGTGGAACGCGTCGCCGAAGGCGATCACCCGCTGCCCGTCCGCTTCGATGACGAACCCGGAATGGCCAGGACTGTGGCCGGGAGCGGACATGACCCGAACGCCGGGGAAGACTTCCTCGTTCTCCACCACGGTCCGGACGTGCGGCGCGAGAGCCTTGATCATGTCGGCCTGCCCCTGCTCTTCGGCGACGTGACGGTTGGCCCATTCCGTCTCGGCGACAAGGTAATCGGCTTCGGTGAAGGCGGGGCGGGTGCTGCCGGGAGCCGGATGCCATGCCCAACCGAAGTGGTCGGTGTGCAGGTGCGTCAATGCGACCGCGTCGATATCGGCTGGGCTGCAACCGATTCTCGCCAGGTTGTCCAGCAACGCACCGCCGGACAGAACGCCGAACGGGTTCATCGGCGGGCCGATCGTCAACGGTCCGACGCCCGCGTCGATCAGTAGTGCGTGCCCGTCGCGCTCGACCAGCAGTCCGCCGACGCCCGCCACCAGGTGACCGTCCTCGTCCAGATACTCGGCGTTCTGCGCCCAGTCCTCTTCCGACGGTTCCGGCAGCAACATTCGGGCGTCGAGTCTGGCCACGCCATCGGGAACATAGGTGAGCTTGGTCTCGCCGAGAGTCAGCGAACGGACACCGGACGGGCGGCGAAGGCGCTCCCGTGTGTCAATTTCGTTCGTCATGATCGAACCTCCATTTAGATATGAACTGAACTATTCAGATCATATCTATCATGGTCTGAAGGGTATTGCTAGAGTGTGATCATGACGTCGACGGATTCGATGGTGGCGGCGGACTGGGAGCTGGCCAAGCTCGTGCACGAGGTCGACACCCAGAGCACGGCCCGCCAGCGCGCGCGCGTCGGCGCGCACGGACTCACCGTTTCCCAGGCCTCCGCCCTCAGGGAGCTGACCGGCCCGATGACGATGCGTGAATTGGCCGAGCAAATGGGCTGTGAGCCGTCCAACGCCACCGCTGTCATCGACTACCTGGAAAGCCAGGGCTTGCTCGAGCGCCGCCCACACCCCACCGACCGACGGGCCAAGCAGATACTTCTCACCGCCGAGGGGGCCGAGCGCCGAAGGACACTGCTCGCGGGGCTGCGGGGAGCGTCGCCGCTGATTTCCGGGCTCACCCCGGCCGAGCTGGAGACGCTCGGGGACTTACTGCGTCGGGCCGTCGCGCCGGAGCGTCGCGGCAGCGCAGTACCGGATTGAACGCCTCTACCGTTTACGCTGACATTTCGGGCAGCTGTACGACGACCGGTTCATGAACTTCTCACGCCTGATCGGCGCACCGCAACGCGAACACGGACGACCCTCTTGTCCGTATGCGTCGAGCGATCGATCGAAATAACCGGATTCGCCGTTGACGTTGACGTACAGCGCGTCGAACGACGTACCGCCTTGTGCGAGGGCCTCGCCCATCACCGCGTGCGCCGACGTCAGAAGACGCCGAAGCGCAGGTCGCGTCAGGGTGTCGGCGATGCGGTTGCCGTGAATCTTGGCTCGCCACAATGCTTCGTCGGCGTAGATGTTGCCGACACCGGACACGACGGTTTGGTCGAGCAGTGCCCGTTTGATCTCGGTGTGCTTGCCGCGCAACACTTCCACGACCTTTTCGGCGTCGAAGAGCGGGTCGATGGGGTCACGTGCGATGTGTGCCACGGGTTCGGGAACTTCGGTGCCGTCGACCACTTCGAGTCGGGCGACGGCCCACCCCCCGAACGTGCGCTGGTCCACGAATCGTAGATCGGCGCCGGAATCGAGGTGTGCCCTGATCCGCAAGTGTTTCTCGTCGGGAACGGTCGGCGGCTGGACGAGCATCTGCCCACTCATGCCCAGATGCACGACGATCGCCATGTCGCCGGGGTCGAGTGGCAACCACAGATATTTTCCGCGCCGCTGCGCCGACGCGATTCGACGACCACGCAACTGGGCCACCAGATCTCGCTCGCCCGCGAAGTGGCGGCGCACAGCACGCGGATGCAGGACGTCGACCGAGTCGATGCGCGACCCGACGACGTGCGCCTCGAGACCGAGGCGCACGACCTCGACTTCGGGAAGCTCAGGCATCCACGCTGCCCGACGCCACGTCGGTGCCGCCGTCGGATTCTTCTTCGCTGTCCGACAACGCATTCCACGCGGTGCTTGCGGCCTTCTGCTCCGCTTCCTTCTTCGACCGCCCGATACCGACACCGAACGCGTGACCGCCGACGAGAACCGTCGCGGTGAACTCCTTGTCGTGATCGGGGCCCGTCGACGAGATCTCGTACACGGGGACGCCGAGCGTCTTGCCCGCCGTCAGTTCCTGAAGGCTGGTCTTCCAGTCGAGCCCTGCGCCGAGTCGGGGTGCACGATCGAGCAGGTCCGCGAACAGTCGGGACACGACCTCGCGCGCGACGTCGATTCCGTGCTGCAGATGGATCGCACCGAGGAGCGATTCCATACCGTCGGCGAGGATGCTCGGCTTGTCACGCCCGCCGGTCTGCTCTTCGCCTTTACCGAGCAGCAGATGACGACCGAGTCCGCCCTCGCCGAGGCCGCGTGCCACTTCGGCCAGAGCGTGCATGTTCACGACGCTGGCGCGGATCTTGGCGAGCTCGCCCTCGGACTTGTCCGGGTGCACCGCATACAGCCGTTCGGTGATCGCGAGTCCGAGCACCGAGTCTCCGAGGAACTCGAGGCGCTCGTTCGTCGGCAGCCCGCCCTGCTCGTACGCGTACGAGCGGTGCGTCAACGCCAACGTCAGCAGTGATTCGTCCAGTACAACGCCAAGAGCGGCGAGGAGCGACTCTCGGTCGTCCCCGCCGCTGCCGGCTGTCGAGCTGTTCCTGTAGGTAGAACTGCCCTTGTTCGTCACAATTCGTCCGATCCTGGGATCAGACCGCTGCTGCTACCTGGCGACCCTTGTAGGTGCCGCACGAGGGGCACGCGATGTGGGGCAGGGTCTTCTCGCCGCAACCGCGGTTGGGGCAGGTGACGAGGGTGGGCGCAGTGGTCTTCCACTGTGCACGACGCGACCTCGTGTTGGAACGCGACATTTTGCGCTTCGGGACAGCCACTTCTACTTCTCCTCGGCTTCGTTGTTCACAAGTTCTGTGCTCGGTTCTGAGCCCACGCCAAATTTGGCTGCAAGACCAGCCCAGCGAGGATCCAGTATGTCATGACTGTGGCCGGATTCAGCAATCGCCAGGCGAACGCCACATTCGGGGCACAATCCCTCGCAGTCTTCGCGGCACAGCGGATAGAGCGGAAGCTCCAGTCCGACCGAGTCCACGATGACCGGTTCGAGGTCGATCCGATCGTCGACGACGCGATGAATCTCGTCCTCGTCGGTCGTTTCTTCCGTCACGCTGTCCGGGTAGGCGAACAGCTCGGTGAGGTAGACGTCGACGTCACCTGTCACCGGTTCGAGGCAGCGAGAGCACTCCCCCGTCGTGTCGGCACGCACGGTGCCGGTGACGAGAACGCCCTCGGACACTGCTTCCAACCGAAGGTCGAGCTCGACGGGCGATCCTTCGCTGATCGCGATCGAGTCGAGCCCGATGCGCGACGGCGCGGCGACCGTCCGCTGGATCTGTTTCATCGACCCGGGCCTGCGACCCAGATTGTCGACGTCCAGCACGAAACCCGCGTCCGCGTCGGGACGGGGGGTACTACGACCGGTTGACACAGTGAATCTTCCTGCTCGATGACGGATGTCTGCCCGATCGCAGGCACGACGAGTCGTCGAACCGTGCATCAGGCAACCACACAACGATACGCATGCATGCATGTCGGGGCAAACTGCGGCCCCGGATCCCGAGCGAGGACGACTACGAACGGCGTGACCGACGGACATCGTCGGCCGGGTCGGTTCCATAATCGGGGACGCCGGACCCGGTGCGAAGCTGTTGACGACCTCGTCCGACCGAGCGAATGGTGCCGGTCAGGAACTCCTCGAACTCGGCGAGCTTCGTGTCGACGTACACGTCACATTCACTGCGCATCCGATCCGACTCCGCGTGCGCCTCGTCGATGACCCGCGCCGATTCCGCGTGCGCGGCCTGAACGACCTCGGTCTGCGCGACGAGACGAGCCTGTTCCGCGACGCCGTCCGCCACGCTGCGGTCGTATGCCGCCTGCCCGGACTCGATCATGCGATCGGCCTCGGTGCGCGCCCGCGTCGTCACGGCCTCGTACTCCCGACGGCCGTCCTCCACGGTCCGTTCGGCAGTGTCGGTGGCGTCGTCGACCAGCTGTTCGGCGTGTGCCTTCGCTTCGGCGACCATGCGGTCCGCCTGGGCTTTGGCGTCGGCCAGAATGCGGTCGGCCGAATCCCGAGCATTCTCGACGGTGTCCTGCGCCTCCTGATTGGCCGACGTGACGGTCTTGTCGGCCGTGGCGCGAGCATCGCCCACGAGCTTGTCGCGGTGGTCGAGCACGTCCTGGGCGTCGTCGAGCTCGCCGGGGATGGAATCACGGACGTCGTCGAGCAGTTCCAGCACGTCGCCACGGGGGACGACGCAACCGGCTGTCATCGGGACACCGCGCGCCTCCTCGACAATGGCGACGAGTTCGTCGAGCGCCTCGAATACGCGATACACCGGTAACCCCAATCGTCGAACGAAGAAAGATCGAGCACAGTCCAGTTTGCCTGCAGATCCCCGCCCGTGCGCGACGCGCCCGCGGTGTGTCGGAACAAGCGTGTCGCGCGCTACTCCGCCTTGCGTTCGGCGATGCGCTCGAGGAGCGGTCCGTGAACGTGAGCAGGAACCATGTCCTCGACGTCGCCGCCGAACATCGCCACTTCCTTCACGAGAGAACTCGACAGGAAGCTGTACGTGGGGTTCGCCGGAATGAAAAGCGTGTCGACGCCGGACAACTTCTGGTTCATTTGCGCCATCTGCAGTTCGTAGTCGAAGTCGTTGGCGCCGCGCAGTCCCTTGACGATGGCGGTGAAGCCTTCCTGGCGTGCGTAGTCGACCAGCAGGCCGTGCCACGACGACACCCGCACGTTTCCGAGATGGCCGGTGGCTTCCTTCAACAGTTCGATGCGCTCGTCGACCGTGAACAGTCCGCGCTTGCTCTTGTTGATCATCACCGTGACGATGATCTCGTCGAACTGCGCTGCAGCCCGGGTGATGACGTCGAGGTGACCTTTGGTCACGGGGTCGAAGGATCCAGGGCACACAGCTCCAGTCATGGACGAAGACGCTATCACCGAGGACGCGTCAGGAGCCGGGCGACGCTGCCACGCTCGCGATCTCGATACGCGTCTCGCCGTATTTCTTGACCTTCTCCGGAACGAGCCCGTCCGGCCATGCGGTCTCGGGCGATCTCGACGAACGTTCGAGCACCACAACGGCTTCCGGCGCGAGCCAGTTCCCGGCGAGCAGGTCCTGCAGCATCTTCTCGACCGCGGCATCGCTGACGGCGTACGGCGGATCTGCCATCACGAGGTCGTACTGCGTGTCGGCCGGCGCGGCCAGCACCGCCGACACGGGCGCGCAGCGAACCGTCGCACCCGCCAGGCCGACGCCGGAGACGTTGTCGCGCACGACCGACGCCGCGCGAGCATCCGACTCGACCAACAGAACCGACGACGCTCCACGCGAAAGTGCTTCGAGGCCAAGGGCTCCCGATCCCGCGAACAGATCGAGCACGACGGCACCGTCGAGGTCGAGCCTGGAATCGAGAGAGCTGAAGAGCGCCTCGCGGACACGTTCCGACGTGGGACGTGTACCGCGAGGCGGCACCTTCAACCGCCGTCCTCCTGCAATGCCTGCGACGATCCTGGTCATCTACAGAAGGTTACGCATCACGCGCTCGGCGCCTCCGCGCCCGATCCGGTTTTGATCACCAGCAGCAGATCGCCGCCTTCGACCTGCTGGACGTTGCCGATCGCGAGACGGGTGACCGTGCCACCCTTGGGGGCGGTGATCGCGGCTTCCATCTTCATGGCCTCGATCGTGCCGACGACGTCTCCCGCGGCGATCTTGTCGCCTTCGGACACCGACAGCGTGACGACGCCTGCGAACGGGGCAGGCACGTGTCCGGGATCGGACCGATCCGCTTTCTCCACCGTCGGGGCATCGGAGGCGATCGAGCGGTCCCGCACCGACACCGGCCGCAACTGGCCGTTGAGGATGCACATGACCGTGCGCATGCCGCGCTCGTCGGCGTCGGAGATCGCTTCGAGTCCGATGAGCAGTTCGACGCCCTTCTCAAGCTTGACCCGGTGCTCCTCGCCCTGACGCAGGCCGTAGAAGAACTGGTTCGCCGACAGCCGCGACGTGTCGCCGTACTTCTCGCGGTGCGCTGCCAGTTCGGCCGTCGGTCCGGGAAACAGCAAGCGATTCAGTGCATCTCGACGCTGGGCAGAGGTTCCGTCGAGCGATTTCTCGTCCTCCTCCGAGATCGGCGTCTCGGGCTTGGGCTCGGTGCGACCTTCCAATGCCTTCGTGCGCAACGGTTCCGGCCATCCGCCCGCGGGTGTGCCCAGTTCTCCGCGCAGGAATCCGACGACCGAGTCCGGAACGTCGTATGCCCGTGGGTTCTCGGCGAACTCCTCGGCCGACGCGCCCGCGCCGACCAGAGCCAGCGCGAGATCGCCGACGACCTTGGACGACGGTGTCACCTTGACCAGACGGCCCAGCATCCGGTCGGCCGCAGCGTAGTTCGCTTCGACGGTCTCGAACCTGTCGCCGAGGCCGAGGGCGATCGCCTGCTGCCGCAGGTTCGACAACTGGCCGCCCGGAATCTCGTGCGTGTAGACGCGGCCCGTCGGTGCCGGAAGTCCGGACTCGAACGGCGCGTACACCTTGCGCAGCGCCTCCCAGTACGGTTCGAGGTCGCATACCGCGTCCAGGTCGAGACCGGTGTCGCGCTCGGAATGTGCTGCCGCGGCGACGATCGCCGACAGTGCGGGCTGCGAGGTGGTTCCGGCCATCGCGGCGCTTGCACCGTCGACGGCGTCCGCGCCTGCCTCCCACGCAGCGAGATACGTCGCCAACTGTCCGCCCGGCGTGTCGTGCGTGTGCACGTGCACCGGGAGATCGAAGTTCGAGCGCAGTGCTGTCACAAGGGTTTTCGCGGCAGGAGCACGCAACAGGCCTGCCATGTCCTTGATCGCGAGGATGTGCGCACCGGCGTCGACGATCTGCTCGGCCAGCTTCAGGTAGTAGTCGAGCGTGTAGAGCGATTCGTTCGGGTTGGACAGGTCGCCGGTGTAGCTGAGCGCGACTTCCGCGATGGCCGTACCGGTTTCACGCACCGCGTCGATCGCCGGACGCATCTGGTCGACGTTGTTGAGCGCGTCGAAGATGCGAAAGATGTCGATACCGGTGTCGGTGGCCTCCGCGACGAAGCTGCGGGTCACCTTCTCCGGGTACGGGGTGTAGCCGACGGTGTTGCGTCCGCGAAGCAGCATCTGCAGCGCGATGTTCGGCACCGCTTCACGCAACGCCGCGAGGCGCTCCCACGGGTCCTCGTGCAGGAACCGCAGCGCCACATCGTACGTCGCACCGCCCCATGCCTCGATCGACAACAGTTCCGGCGTCGTACGCGCGACGTAGGGTGCCACCATCAGCAGCCCGGACGTTCGTACACGCGTCGCGAGCAGCGACTGGTGCGCGTCGCGGAACGTCGTGTCGGTGACGCCGAGCGCCTTGCGACTGCGCAGATCGCGCGCGAAGCCCTCGGGCCCGAGCGCGAGCAGACGCTGACGACTGCCGTCCGGAATGGGCTTCGAGAAGTCCACCTCGGGAAGCTTGTCCTGCGGGTACACCGTCGACGGGCGCTCCCCGTGCGGCTTGTTGACCGTCACGTCGGCGAGGTAGTTGAGGATCTTCGTGCCGCGGTCACCCGAGGTGCGCGAGGTCAACAGCTCCGGACGTTCCTCGATGAACGACGTCGTGACGCGTCCCGCGGTGAAGTCGGGATCGACCAGAACGGCCTGCAGGAACGGGATGTTCGTCGCGACACCGCGGATGCGGAACTCGGCCACCGCACGGCGCGCACGCGCCACAGCGGTCTCGAAATCCCGTCCGCGACAAGTCAATTTGACGAGCATCGAGTCGAAGTACGCACCGACCTCGGCGCCGAGCGTCGTACCGCCGTCGAGACGGACACCTGCGCCGCCCGGGGTGCGGTAGGCGGTGATGCGACCGGTGTCGGGACGGAACCCGTTGGCCGGGTCCTCGGTGGTGATGCGGCACTGCAGTGCGGCACCGCGCAGCACGATCTTGTCCTGGCTCAGGCCGAGGTCGGCAAGGGTCTCCCCCGACGCGATCCGTAGCTGTGCCTGCACGAGGTCGACGTCGGTCACTTCCTCGGTCACGGTGTGCTCGACCTGGATGCGAGGGTTCATCTCGATGAAGACGTGGTTGCCCCGAGTGTCGAGCAGGAACTCGACGGTGCCTGCACACGAGTAGCCGATCTCTTTCGCGAACGCGACGGCGTCGGCGCAGATCTTCTCGCGCACCTCGGCGGGAAGGTTGGGTGCGGGTGCGAGCTCGATGACCTTCTGGTGTCGACGCTGCAGGCTGCAGTCGCGCTCGAAGAGATGGACGACGTTGCCCTCGCCGTCGGCGAGGATCTGGACCTCGATGTGACGCGGGTCGATGACGGCTTGTTCGAGGAACACCGTCGGATCGCCGAACGCCGACTCCGCCTCACGCGCCGCGGCCTCGATGGACTCACGCAGCTGCGCGGGTTCGGCCACGCGTCGCATACCGCGGCCACCGCCACCGGCCACGGCTTTGACGAACACGGGGAAGGTCATCGATTCGGATGCGGCCACCAACTCGTCGACGTCGCTCGACGGCTCCGACGACGCCAACACGGGCAAGCCTGCACGCTTGGCCGCGGCGATCGCCCTGGCCTTGTTGCCCGTCAGCTCGAGCACGTCGGACGACGGCCCGACGAACGTGATGCCTGCCTCGGCGCACGCGGCGGCGAGGTCCGGGTTCTCCGAGAGGAACCCGTAGCCCGGGTACACCGCGTCGGCGCCTGCCCGTTTCGCGGCGGCGACGATCTCGGACACGGACAGGTAGGCGCGAACGGGGTGACCCTTCTCGCCGATCTCGTACGCCTCGTCGGCCTTCGTTCGATGGACCGAGTTGCGATCCTCGAAGGGGAAGACAGCCACTGTCGCGGCACCCAACTCGTACGACGCGCGGAACGCTCGGATGGCGATCTCGCCGCGATTTGCAACCAACACTTTGGAGAACATTGGCTCAACCTACCGCCGCCGAGCGCTGTCGATGTGACCTCAGTCTCGAGATGTGGGACAAATTGACCAAAATGCGTTGCTTGAACGGTGCAGAGGTCGGCAGACCCCGGTCAGGACTTGTCGAGGAAGTCTATTCGGTCCGACCGCCACGCCGATTTCATCATCGTGGCGATGCCCGGGCTGTTCTCCAACTGCGGGTCTGCGTCGAACAACGCGCGGGCGCAGTCGTGCGCGTCGGCGATGACGTCCTCGTCGTCGAAGAGCGAGAGCAGACGAAGGCTGCTGACCGTGCCGGACTGCGCTGCTCCGAGGACGTCGCCTTCACGCCGCATCGCGAGGTCGAGCTTGGCCAGCTCGAATCCGTCGTTCGTGGCCGCCACCGACTTCAAGCGCTCTGCCGTCGGACCGCCGCCGCCGAGTTGGGTGATCATGATGCACAGACCCTGGTGGCCACCTCGGCCGATACGGCCGCGCAATTGATGCAACTGACTGATCCCGAACCTGTCGGCGTCGACGATCACCATCACCGTCGCGTTGGGCACGTCCACGCCGACTTCGACGACGGTCGTGCAGACGAGAACGTCGATCTCGCCCGCATTGAACTCGGACATCGCGACGTCCTTCTCGTCGGACGGCATACGTCCGTGCAGGAGTCCCACTCGTAGCTGCGCCAGCGGACCGTCACGCAGCATGTCGAACATGTCGAGCGCGGCCTTCGGCTTGGGCAGATTCGTTCCCTCGTCGGACGCCTTCTTGGCCGGCTTCTCGTCCTCGTCGCCGCCGATCCGCGAACACACGACGTACGCCTGCCTACCCTGCTCGACCTCTTCGACGATGCGTTCCCACGCGCGACCGACCCACGCCGGCTTGTCCTTCGACGACACGACGTTGCTGACGATCGGCGATCGACCACGCGGAAGTTGCGTCAGCGTGGACGTTTCGAGATCACCGAGGGACGACATCGCGATGGTTCGCGGAATCGGCGTCGCCGTCATCACGAGCAGGTGTGGGCTCGTGCCCTCACGGGCTTTACCCCGCAGCGCATCTCGCTGTTCGACGCCGAATCGGTGTTGCTCGTCGACGACGACCATGCCCAGGTCCATGAATTCGACGCGGTCCTGGATGAGTGCATGCGTGCCGATGACGATGCCTGCATCCCCGGTGACCACGTCCAGCAACGCCGACCTCTTGGCCGCCGTACTCATCGACCCGGTGAGCAACGCGACCTTCGTCGCGAGATCGTGCGATCCCAGTTCGCCCGCGGTCGCGAGCGAACCGAGCATCGACGTGATGGAACGAGCGTGCTGGGCGGCAAGCACTTCCGTCGGTGCCAACAACGCACATTGGTGGCCTGCGTCGACGACCTGCAACATCGCCCGCAGCGCGACGACGGTCTTACCCGAGCCGACTTCGCCCTGCAGCAGCCGGGACATCGGGTGGCCCTGGGACAGGTCGTCGGAGATCTCCCCCGCGACGGTGAGCTGACCTTCGGTCAGCGAGAACGGAAGTCGGCGTTCGAATTCGGCCGCGATGCCGTCGGTCCGCGGCGGGCACGGCGGAGCCGACCGCGCCTGGACGTCCCGACGCCTCGATGCCAGCACCAACTGCACCGCGAGCGCCTCGTCGAACTTCAGACGCTCACGGGCTTGTTCCTTCTGCTCCGAGGAGTCCGGAAAGTGAATCCATCGAAGTGCGGTGTCCAGGTCGACGAGATCGCGATCGGCCAGGATGTCGGCCGGAACAGGATCCGGCGTCGGGTCGAGTCGGTCGAGAACCTGACGAACGCAGCGCATGAACGTCCAGCTCTCGACGTCCTTGGTGGCCGGATAGATCGGCACGTACCTGCGCTCGAACATGGCCATGTCCACGCTGCCCGAGGAGTCGACCGACCCGCGAGCCAAGCCGGCGAGCGCCCCGCCTCCGACGATCCGGCCGGCCGGCACGATCGCGCCGTCCTCGTCGTCACCACCGAGCAGCACGTAACTGGGGTGTGCGAGATTCCAGCGACGGCCGAAGTACTTGACCTTCCCGGAGAACATGCCACGGCGTCCCGGCACCAGGACGTGCTTGAGTTTGTGCGGGTTGAAGAAGCTGGCGTCGATCTGCTGGCCGTCGGCCGCGAGCGACACCGCGAGAAACTGGCCCTTGCGTACCTTCATCTGCCGCATCGTCGCCGACGAGATGGTGGCGACGATGGTGATGTGTTCACCTTCCGGCGGTTCCTTCTCGCTGAGTTCCCCGCCGTGGGTCATGTACCGGTGTGGGTAATGACGCAGCAGGTCCTCGACGGTGGAGATGTCGAAGAACTCGTGCAGCGGCGTGGCCACAGTGGCGCCCAACACGGAGTCGAGCCGATCCGAGAGTACGGCCATGATTGCTTGTCGTCCGTCCCTTCTCGTCAGTCACTCGATGCCGAGCTGCGCCAGTTCGTCCATCTGCCCGCCGTGGTAGACGACGACTTCCACACCTGGATAGCGGGTGCGTACGTGTTCGGTCAGCTGCTCACCCAACTCGTCCGACGCGGCCCGCCCCATCAGCATCGTCACCATCTCACCACCCACCGACAGAAGTTGATCGAGCAGGTCGCGGCCGGCGGTGACCCCGTCGGGGCCGATGACGACGACTTCGTGCCCGACGAGTCCGAGACCGTCACCGGGCTCGCAGGTTCCGACCCACGTGAGCGAGCGTTCCTCGGCGTGACGCAGCGACGCCCACCGGGTGCCGGCCGCCGCTTCGGACATCGCGAAGGCGTCGTCCACCGCTGCACGCGACGCGTCGTGGACCGCGAGCGCAGCGAGTCCTTGCACCATCGAACCGGACGGCAGCATCAGCACGTCCTTGCCCGCGTTGCGCGACGCGATGCTGACGTGCACCAATTCCTGGGCGGACAGAGCTCCGTTGGGCAGGACGAGAACTTCGGGGTGGTTCGACTCGACGATCGCGGCGCACAGTTCGGCAGGCCCGAGGCGTTGTCTGTCGGATCGGAGGACGCTCGCACCCTCGCCCGAGTAGAGCCCTTCGGCACCGTCGCCCGCCACGACCGCGAGAATGTCGCGCCCACCGCGAACGTCGGCAGTGGAGTCACCCGGGTGACAGTGCCCACCCGAACCCGCCTCGGCGGACTCCAGCACTTCGATCCTCACCCCGTGCACGTTCCCGATCTTCAGACCGACATCCACGGCCAGCCCTGCATTGGCGGTGTGGACGTGCGCGGACCACCCGCCGTCGCCGTCGCCCGCCACGACGACGGAATCCCCGATGTCTGCGAGGCCGAGTCGAAGCTGTCGCGCACCGTCGTCGTCGATGTCGCGAATCCCGTACAGAACTTCGTATCCGACCGTCGCTTCGCCGTGCGTGACGTCGCCGACAGCCGTCGCGCGCGGCAGCAACCGGGGTGAGGCGCTTCGTCGCGTCTGCGGGTCGACCCGTCGGTGATAACGCTGCCGCGACGGGACAGCACCGGTCAGCGTGGTGGCGAGTGCGTCGAGCATCACGCGGAGACCGAGTGCTCCGGCGTCGACGACACCTGCTGCGTCGAGCGCGGGCAACTGCTTGCGTGTGCGATCCAGCCCACTGGACGCCGATTCGGCAGCCCGGCGAGCCACCACCGCCACGTCGGCCTGCCGATCGAGCGACGCCACGTCCTCGGCCACCCGCGCGAGCACGCTGACGATGGTGCCCTGCACCGGAACGCTGACGACCTCGACGACGAGTTCGGCTGCGCGCACGAGAGCATCGGTCAACGCCGCACCGTCGAATGAGCCACGAGACGCCACTTCGGCGACCGCTCGCAGAACCTGCGACACGATGACGCCCGAGTTTCCTCGCGCGCCTGCCACTGCTCCCGCCGCGAGGGCCGACGCCGTCGCCCGCAGATCCGCGTCGGGTCCGGCCGCACGCATGCTCTCGACGGCGGCGCGGACGGTGAACACCAGATTCGTTCCTGTGTCGGAATCGGGGATGGGAAAGACGTTCAGCTCGTTGATCTCGTCGCACCGCGCGGTCAGATCGTCGACACATCGGTACGCCCACGTACGCAACTCGTCGACGCCGAGTTCTGTCGACGTCGCCTCGAGCTCGCTCTCCGCCACGTACACCCCCTGTTCGACGCTGCAGATCGATCGAGAACTCCCCGTCCGTCGGCGGACCGACACCGGACAAGCCTAGACTCGGTGACGCGCGGCTACCGTTCCCAGCGGCTGTGACGTACGCCCTCAGGTGGCGGTTTGGTTAATTCCGGGGGCACGGCTATTCTTGCAGGGTTGCCTGATGCGGCACGGTGTGCTGTGCGCGCCGTACGTGTCGGAGCAAATGCCCTCATGTAATGAACAACATCTATCAAGGAGTTCGCGACTATGGCTGCCGTCTGCGACGTATGCGCCAAGGGGCCCGGCTTCGGTAAGTCGGTCTCGCACTCGCACCGACGGACCAACCGTCGCTGGAACCCGAACATCCAGACCGTTCACGCTCAGGTTGCCCCCGGCAACAGCAAGCGCATGAACGTGTGCACCTCCTGCCTCAAGGCCGGCAAGGTGGTTCGGGGCTGATCGAGCCCTCACCGACTGCATCATCGACTGTGCCCCGACGCTGTTCAGCGTCGGGGCACAGTTGTTTTCGGGGGCATCGTCGTATCTGCCGGAGGGGGTTCGCGTCCGCTCGGGTGAGGCACGTTACAGTGCGACGGTGACCAACATCGAAAGCGCGAACTACGTCCATCTCGAGGACGGTGTACTGAGAATCACCGTGGCCACCGAGGCCGCGGGAACGTCGCTGAACGGTGACGCGATGACGGAAGGCGCTGCGGCACTTCGGTTGCTGAACGCAGACGAACTTCGCGCGGGATGTGTTCTGCTCGTCGGATCCGGTCCGAACTTCTGTGCAGGCGGCAACGTCCGCGCCTTCGCCGACGCACCCGATCGCGGCGCGTACGTGCGCGAGGTCGCCGACGCGTTCCACGCTTTCGTCTCCGAGCTCGCCGCAGCCACGGCGCCCATCGTCGCAGGCGTCCAGGGTTGGGCGGCGGGCGCGGGCATGAGCATCGTGTGCCACGCCGACGTCGCGATCGGCGGCCGCGCGACCAAACTTCGTCCCGCCTACCCCGGAATCGGATTCACTCCGGACGGCGGACTGACGTGGACGCTCCCCCGCATCGTCGGTTCCACTCGGGCGCGGGACATTCTGCTGAACGACTCGATCATCAACGGCGAGGAAGCCGTTCGCCTCGGCATCCTCAGCCGTCTGGTGGGTGACGACATCATCGTGAGCGAGGCCGAACGTCTGGCGCGCACGTTCGCCGCGGGCCCGACCGCGGCGTTCCAGGGCGTGAAAGCGCTGCTGTTGCAGTCCGAGAACAACACTCTCGCACAGCAATTGGCTGCGGAGACGGAGTCCATCTCGGCCGCCGCCGACAGTCCTACCGGACGCGAAGGCGTCGACGCGTTCGTCGAGAAGCGTCGCCCCGACTTCTCCTGATCCTCTCCTCCGCTAGGGCAGCCGCCAGTCGATCGGCCGGTGGCCGCCGTCGGCGAGGATGTCGTTCGTTCTGCTGAACGGCCGAGAACCGAAGAATCCGCGCGACGCGGACAGCGGTGAGGGATGGGCCGATTCGATGTACGGGGTGCTTCCGAGCATCGGCTTCAGCGTCGCCGCGTCGCGTCCCCACAGAATGGCGACCAAGCCCGCCGATTCACCGGATTCGGAGCGGGCGACGAGCGCTCGAATGGCCTGTTCCGTCACCGCTTCCCACCCTTTCCGTCGGTGCGACGCGGCGACACCCGGTTCGACGGTGAGGACTCGATTCAGCAGCAGCACACCCTGATCCGCCCACGGCGTCAGATCGCCGGAGGTAGGCGTCGGGAAGCCGAGATCCTCGGTGTACTCCTTGAAGATGTTCGCGAGCGAACGCGGCACCGGGCGCACATCCGGGGCGACCGAGAAGCTCAGTCCCACCGCATGTCCCGGCGTCGGGTACGGGTCCTGCCCGACGATCAGGACACGGACGTCGTCGAACGGTCGGGTGAACGCGCGCAACACGTTGTCCCCCGACGGCAGATACTGCCGACCGTTCGCGACCTCCTCACGCAGGAAGTTCCCCATGTGCGTGATTCGATCCTCGACCGGGGAGAGCGCTGTAGCCCAACCCTTTTCGACTACCTCCGCGAGCTGCTTCTTCGTCATATCGTGCAACATAGCCGAGAAACCGTCCTCACACGGAGAAGCTCGACCAGCCGTGGCTCCCGTCGTGGCCTCTCCCGTCGACGGTGACGCCCGACCCGTCGTGCACGGCCCCGATCACGACCCATCCGTCGGGCAGAATCACGCTCGCCGGGAAGGTTCCGGCGAACGCATGGTCCTCACCTCCGCCGAGCATCCAGTCGAACACGGACACCCCGAGTTCGTTTGCCGCAGAGCGCATGTCGTCGTCAGGGTGCAGCAGTTCCGTGACGACGTCGATCGACACGGACGACGCGTCCGCGATGTGCCCGAGGTCGGCGAGCAACCCGTCGGAGACGTCGGTGAGCGACGTCGCACCCGCACGCGCGGCAGCCGCCCCTCGGGAATAGTCCGGGCTGGGAACCCGATGCGCGTCGACGAGTCCGTCGTGACCGTCGATTCCCGCCAGCAGGACGGCGAGCCCAGCGGCCGACCGTCCCAGCCGACCGGCGACGGCGACGACGTCTCCCGGTTGCGCCCCGGAACGGAGTACGGCGGGTCGCCCGTCCAGATCCCCCAGGGCGGTGATCGAAATCACGAGGCTTTCCGACTGCACGAGATCACCGCCGACGATGCCCGCTCCCGTGCGCTCGGCTTCGAGCCACAGCCCGTCGGTGAGTCCGTCGGTGACCGAGATCGGCGTGTCCGACGGGCAGCCGAGGGCGACGAGGAAGCCGGTGCACCGTGCACCCATCGCCACGACGTCCGCAGCGTTCTGCGCAATCGCTTTACGTCCGATGTCGACCGGACTCGACCAGTCCAGTCGAAAATGCCTGCCCTGCACCAACATATCCGTCGTAGCCACGACCGATCGCGAGGGCGCGGCGACGATCGCCGCGTCGTCTCCCGGGCCGAGGACCGTGTCGGCCGGATGATGCCGCCCCTGGGTGATCCTGTCGATGACACCGAACTCGCCGACGCTGCCGACGGTCGTCTCTCCGTTGTCGATGACGAAAGCTCCCTCGTGTCGATGGTGGTCGTGCGCGCGAGGACCCGATTCGCCGCTGCGGTACTTTTAGCGGCAGGTGCGCAGGCGGTGAACTGTTCACCACGATCACGTTCCCCTCGCTCGACACTACCGCCGGTGTCGCGGCCGAGGATCGCCGGAAGGGACCAGCAATGGTGCAGATATTCGTCCTCGTTCAGACCGAGGTGGGGCGCGCGGGCCTCGTGGCATCCGCGTTGCGCGAGGTGTCCGGCGTGGTGTCGGCAGAAGCAGTGACCGGACCGTACGACGTCGTCGTGCGCGCCGAGGGTGAAGGCGACGCACAGGTTCGCGACATCGTCGGACACATCCAGAAGGTCGACTCGATCACTCGCACGTTGACCTGCCAGGTCGTCGACCAGCACTGACCTCACACTGCGAAAAGACCGAAGGACCATGAGCGAACCCGAATCCAGGCCCCAGCCACCGACAGAGCCGACACTTCAGGAGCAACCCGAGCGGCGTCACCCGGCGGTCATCGCGACGGCGGTCGCGCTTCCGGTCGCGCTGCTGATCGGTGTCATCGTCGCGGCCGTCATGGTGTCGGGCAAGTCCACGCGCCCACCCGAAGCACTCGGACCGGTGAACGCGCCCGAAGCCGAGAGTCCGGAATGCACCTCGCTGCTGGGCGCTCTGCCCGAGCAACTCGGTGACTACCGCTCGGCCGAACTGCTCGACCCTGCCCCGGCGGGCGCTCGCGCGTGGGCACCAGGCGACGACGAGTCCGAACCTGTCGTCCTGCGTTGTGGCCTCGACCGACCTGACGGGTTCGACGTCGCAGCGCCCCTGCAGGTCGTCAACGATGTGCAATGGTTCGAGGTGTCCGGTGCCGACTCCGGCATCGACGCCAGTACGTGGTTCGCCGTCGACCGCGCCGTCTACGTCGCATTGACCGTTCCCGGTGGGTCGGGACCGACACCGCTGCAGGACGCGTCGAACGCAATCACCGCCGCATTGCCGCAGACACCGCTCGATCCTGCGCCTCTGCGTCAGACCCCGAACTAGCGCAGTCCGACACCCCGGGCGACGGCCGTCTCGATCAACGTATCGAGCAGGGCCCCGTACTCGACACCGCTTTCGCCCCACATCTTCGGGTACATCGAGATCGAGGTGAATCCGGGCATCGTGTTGATCTCGTTGATGACGGGGCCGTCGTCGGTGACGAAGAAGTCGACACGCGCGAGTCCCTGGCAATCGAGCGCACGGAACGCGTCGACCGCGATCGCACGGATTCGGTCGGCGACGTCCTCGGAAAGATCGGCGGGCAAGTCGAATTCGGTGACGTCGTCGAGGTACTTGCTGTCGAAGTCGTAGAACGAGTGGTCGTTCGCGTCGGCGCCGGGCAACTTGATCTCGGCGACCGCGCTCGCGCGCACGGCACCGTCCGGAAACTCGAGAACACCGCACTCGACCTCACGCCCGTGAATGGCGGCTTCCACAACCACTTTCGGATCGTGGCGACGAGCCTCGGCGATGGCCGCCGGAAGTTGGCTCCACGCGACGATCCGTGAGATGCCGATGGACGATCCGCCACGCGCGGGCTTGACGAATGCGGGCAGTCCGATCGAATCCTGCTGCGCAGGGGTCAACGATTCGGTGTCGTGCCGGAGCACCACCTGCCTGCCGACCGGCAGCCCCTCCGCCGCCAACAACTTCTTCGTGAACTCCTTGTCCATTCCCGCAGCGCTGGCGAGGACGCCCGGGCCGACGTACGGAATGCCTGCGAGCTCGAGCAACCCCTGAACCGTTCCGTCCTCGCCGTACGGGCCGTGCAGGATCGGGAAGACGACGTCGACGGCGTCGAGCACCTTGCCCGCGTCGCCCTCCCCGAGTCCGACGAGCGCGCCTCGACGGGTCGGATCGGCCGTCAGTGCCAGCGCGACGCCGTCCTTGTCCACGGACGGAAGTTCACGGCCGTGGATGGCCAGTGCTTCGAGGTCCGAGGCGCCGAGCACCCAGGCGCCGTCGGTAGTGATGCCGATCGGGACGACCTCGTACCGCTCCGGATCGAGATGCTTCAGCACGCTGCCTGCGGATACACAGGACACGGCGTGCTCGTTGCTCCGGCCGCCGAAGAGGACGGCGACCTTGGTACGGGGTGTGCTCACGGTTCCAAACCGTACCGCCACCTCATCGGCCACAGTGGACGTGGCCCACCTTCACTCGGGCTTGATACGACGGCCGAGCAGATGCCCGACGGCGTCGGGAACCGACAATCCTTCGTGGCACACGCGGTGGACCGCTTCGGTGAGCGGCATCTCGACGTCGTAGCTCTCGGCCAGCGCACGTACCGACGTGCAGGACTTGACGCCCTCGGCGACCTGACCGTGTGCAGCTTCCTGCGCACTCTCCATCGATCCGCCCGACCCGAGACGCTCACCGAACGTGCGGTTGCGCGACAGCGTCGACGAGCATGTCGCGACGAGATCGCCGACGCCCGCGAGACCGGCCAGCGTCGCCGGCTTCGCGCCGAGCGCGGTGCCGAGCCGAATGATCTCGGCGAGGCCGCGCGTCATGATCGACGCGAGCGTGTTCTCGCCGTAGCCGACGCCACTCGCCATTCCGCAGGCGAGGGCGATGACGTTCTTGCACGCACCGCCGATTTCGCAGCCGATGACGTCGGAATTGGTGTAGGGACGGAAATAGCCTGTCGCACAGGACTTCTGAATCTCGAGCGCGCGCCTGGAATCCGGGCACGCGATGACCGTCGCAGCCGGCTGACCCTCCGCGATCGGCCGCGCGAGATTCGGGCCGGACAACGACGCGATCCGACTGGGATCCGCCCCCGTCACCTGACCGACCACCTGGCTCATACGCAGCAACGTTCCGGTCTCGATTCCCTTGGCCAGACTGAGCAACGTCGCATCCGCCGGAATGAAGTCGGTCCACGTGGCCAGGTTGGTGCGCAACGACTGCGAGGGCACCGCGAGCACGACGATGTCGGCCCCGTCGAGCGCCGTCTCCGGGTCGCTCGTGGCCGAGATCGACGACGGCAACGTGATTCCGGGGAGATAGTCGGTGTTCTCGTGCTTGTCGGCGATCGCCGACGCCAACTCCTCACGTCGGGCCCACATCGCGACGTCCGTCCCGGCATCGGCAAGCACTTTCGCGAATGCCGTTCCCCACGATCCGGAACCGAGTACTGCTGCTCTGGTCATCGAAAACCACCTTCTCGAAAAGTCTCGCCGGAATCCGCGTCGGCCACCCCGCCAGCATGCCGCCGCATCACAGTAGCCGCCCGAGCCCCGTCACCGAGGTCGAACTCGGCGCGCGACGCGCACGCTGGCAGGATCGGTACCCATGAGTACCGCCCACGTGGTCATCGCAGTGAAGGATCTGACCACCGCCAAGACGAGGTTGGCCGATTCGTTCTCGGACGTCGATCGGGCGCGGCTCGTCGTGGCGATGCTGCGTGACACCGTGCAGGCGGCCCGTGCGGTGGAGGCAGTCGGGTCGATCACCGTTGTCACGCCGGATCCGACCGTCGCCGACGTGGCGGACGAGTTGGGGGCTCTCGTCGTCGAGGATCCGGCAGGCGAGGACGGCACGTCCGCCGATCGACTGAACTCGGCGTTCTCGGCTGCGATGACCTCCGCTCGTGCCGGCGGAGAACACGACATCATCGTCCTGCAGGCCGATCTGCCCGCATTGCGTTCGGAGGAACTCGCCGAAGCCTACGAGACCGCACGTCCGGCGTCGAGGTCCGTCGTCAGCGATCATCACGGAACGGGAACGGCTGCACTGATCCTGAAGGCAGGTGCGAGCGACTTCACTCCCCTGTTCGGACCGGCGTCGGCCCAGCGTCACCGACAGTCGGGCGCCGACGATCTCGACGGCACCTGGCCCGGCCTCCGTCTCGACGTGGACACGATCGACGACGTGCGACAAGCACTCTCGTTGGGTGTCGGACCCGCCACCGCGGAAGTTCTCCGTACGCTCGGTTGGTGATGCGGCCACGGCATCGCGATCGAAATGGCCGATCCGAGTTTCAACCGTCGACGGAATGGGGGATGATCGTTCTCGTGAGCGACAGCGAAGTACAGACCGGCGAATCGGAATCCACTGGCCCTTCGGGCGGTGTCGAGGCTGCGGAATGGAGTGCTCCCCTGGCGAACGTGACACCGAGCAGTCCGTCCGCCCTACCGGCCGCCACTACTCCCGAGGTCGTGCAGAACAAGGACGCTCTGCCCGAAAATCGTTATCTGAACCGCGAATTGAGCTGGCTGGACTTCAACTCACGCGTTCTCGCTCTCGCGGAGGATTCGTCGCTTCCACTCCTCGAGCGTGCGAAGTTCCTCGCCATCTTCGCCTCGAATCTCGACGAGTTCTACATGGTCCGCGTCGCAGGACTGAAACGTCGTGACGAGACGGGGCTGTCGGTCCGATCCGCCGACGGTCTCACTCCCCGTGAACAGCTCGCACTGATCGGCGAACGGACACAGGAACTTGCGCGTCGCCACGCGCGGGTGCTGCTCGACTCGATCCTGCCCGAGTTGGCATCCGAGGGCATCGAGATCGTCCGGTGGCGAGACCTCGACGACGCCGAACGCGAACGCCTGTCCGCGTACTTCCAGGAACAGATCTTCCCGGTACTGACAC
>NZ_JAAFYV010000046.1:0-41664 GCF_011770055.1 Rhodococcus sp. B10
GCCCACGGCTCCGAGAACGCCGAATGCCCCCGCACGCCGTTGTGCGGGGGCATTTCTCTGGGCGGAACTGCTACGGGGCCGGAGCCGGGGGAGCGGGCTCGACCGGGGCCGCGACGGGGTTCTGCATCTCCTGCTCGTACGTGTCGTTGTACGTCTTGATGACGGTCGTGACGATGCCGGTGAGCTCGTTGAAGATCAGCGACCCGTTCTCGAAGTCGGTGCGCAGACCTTCCGGAACCCGGTACTCGTCCGTCATCGGCAGACCGAGTTCACCGTTCTCGCCGCCGAGGGCCATGAACTGCTCGAAGATCTTTCCGATCACCGATACAGCCTGTCCGGCAAGCGAAGTGAAGATCGATCCGTTGGTGAACGCTGCGGCTTCTCCGCCGCCCTTGACCTGGACCAGACCGCTGACGGGGGTGCCGAGCGATCCCGTCTCGCCGCCGGAGTCGAGCCACTTCTTCGCGATCGGGTTCGAGCTCGCGAGGCGAACCAGTTCGTCGACGAGCGCCGGAATGTTCTGTCCGACAGTGCTGCTCGCATCCGTTCCCGGTGACGACGGCGTTGCCTGTTCCGGCTCGTCCACCGACGGTGCAGGAGCGGTGTCGACGCTTCCACCCCCGAGATTCGCGGCCGCGATGTCGCGAATCTCGTCCATCTTCGAGTAGGCGGCGTCGCCGGGGCACGTCGTGTTTCCGACGTCGCGGTGCGCGAAGATCACCGGCAGGTCGACGCTCTGGCCCTGGCCGATGAACGTGTAGTTCGTGCCTTCGGACGTCATCGTGGTCTCACCCTTGGGGTCGAGACCTGCCTTGCCCAAACGCCATCCGAGGAACTTGCCGACCGAGTCGAGGGTTTCCTGCGACGGCGACTGCGACGTGTAGTCACCCATCATCGCGATGCCCATGGTGTTCTCGTTGAAGCCACCGGCGTGCGCGCCCTGGACCGGCTTGTCGAGTCCGCCTGCGCGACCCTCGAAGATCTGGCCGTACTTGTCGACCAGCACGTTGTAGCCGACGTCGCACCAGCCGAGCGTCTGTGCGTGGTAGGCGTAGATCGCGCGGACGATCTCGGCCGACTCGGACTTGGAGTAGTCGTTGCTGCCTGCGGTGTGGTGAACCGTTGCGCCACCGAGGAAGTCGTCGTACGTCGGGTTGGCGCAGCGGATCGATTCGTCGGCACCCCACTGTGCACGCGAGATGACCTTCGGCCCTGCATCACCGGCGACGGGCGTCGCGAGGTCGGCGAGCGCGGAGTCCGCAGGCGAGCTTCCCGGCTGGATGAGCACGGCACTGATGTCGGCCAATGCGTCCGCGACGGGAGTTTCCTGCTGGCGCAGCGGCTTCGAGACCGACGCGGGTGTGTACCCGAGATCGGGTGCTGCCGCTTCGGGAGCGGGTGCCTGCGCTTCGGGAGCGGGTGCCTGCGCCTCGGGAACAGGTGTTGCCTCGGGTGCCGGTGCGAGTTCCTGTGCGGGAACGGCAGATCCGGGCCGCGGCGTCAGCAGCATCTGCACGGCCTTCGTCGCGCCGACGAAGATCGGTTCGGTGCCCTTCTTGTCGGGCACGGGTGCGGCGTCGCTCGCGGCGGTGTCGATCGGTTCCGTCGCGATCCACGGGCCCCACGAACCGTCGTCGAGCTGGCGGCGGACCTGCGCGACAGCCCCGTCGAGAGCCGTCGACGTCAGCGCGACCATGCTGAAGGGGTCGTCCTGACGCAGTTCCTTGACGACGGCACCCAAGGGGGCGCCCGGGTCGTCGGCGGACGGGGAAATCGGTGCCGATGCGTTGTTGCGCTCCAGGCCGGGAATGGGAGCTTGCGCCGACGGGCTCGTCGGTGCCGGAACGGTCAGGCCGGGGATCTCCGGGATCGCAGGAAGCGTGATGTTGTCCGGAAGAGGTAGGTACTTCAGGTCGGAGAGGCGCAGGTCCGGCAACGGCAGACCCGTGAGTTCTGCGAGGGGGAGGACGATGTCCGGCGCGGATTCGAGCGCTGTCTCGACGATCTTGGTCGGCACGGTGACAGGGGTGGTCTCGTTGGCCGATCGAACATCGGTGGACGCAGCGTCGCCGGAGATGCTGTAGACCGTCACGGGGCCCGCGACGGCCAGCAAGGCGACTGCGCCGAGAACGATCGACGGCTTCGTTCGACGGTGCAAGGCGTTTCTCCCTGGTTGTTGGGTGCGACGGGCGACCGGTACTGCCATGGCCTCCGCCGCGAAGCTTCCGGCGACGGTGCGACGCGTTCTGCTTCCGTTCAGATCCAATGTCCGCAAGCTTCGATGCTGTTGTTACGTGTGTGACTGTTGATGCTTGAATCAAGTCACACGAGTAACAACAACCTCATCAGACACAAGGCTAAACCTTAGCTTGAGAGTTAGCCAGTGCGGGGATCCGAGGGGCCGCGGCGCGTCGGGCTCCGTGCCTGGGGTTGGGCGTGGAGTCCGCAGGAGCGACCCGATTTAGGCTGCTGCTCGTGACTGTTCACTTCATCGGCGCCGGCCCGGGCGCCGCAGATCTGCTGACGCTGCGCGCGGCGGAGTTACTCCGAACCAGCCCGGTCTGCGTCTATGCGGGCACCTACATCGACGACGCCGTCCTCGCGCATTGCCCCGACGATGTTCGGAAGGTCGATACGGCAAGGATGGATCTCGACGCGATCACCGCCGAGCTCGTCGCCGCGCACGAACGCGGTGAGGACGTCGCCAGGTTGTGCTCGGGTGACCCGTCTCTCTATTCGGCGCTCGCGGAGCAGTCCGCGCGCCTGGACCGGGCAGGTGTGCCGTGGGACGTCACGCCTGGGGTGCCGGCGTACGCGGCCGCAGCGGCGACGTTGCGCGTCGAACTGACGGTTCCCGAGGTCACGCAGTCCGTCGTCCTGACGCGGACCCAGGCACGCTCCACCGCGATGCCCGACGCCGAGGCGCTCACGAACTTCGCGGCGACCGGCGCGACGCTGGTGCTGCACCTCGCGATCACGCGCGCCCGGGTTCTGGCCGACGAGCTGGTCGAGTTCTACGGGTCCGACTGCCCCGCTGCCGTCGTGTTCCACGCCAGCAAGCCGGATCAGCTCGTTCTGACGGGAACACTCGCCGACATCGCGGATCAGGTCGAGGCCGCGGGGCTTCGGCAGGCGGCAGTGATCCTGGTCGGGCCTGCGGTGGGCCGCACTCCGGGCGTCGAATCGCACCTGTACGACGCGTGCCGCGAACGACCAGGAGTGGAGCCCGCGGAACGACCGGAACGGCCGGGGGGCGACGCGTGAGGGCGCATCTCGTCGGAATCGGCGGAGGCCATCCCGACCAGATCACCGTCCAGGCCGTCGCCAAGCTCCGTGAGGTCGACGTCTTTCTCGTCGCCGACAAGGGCTCCTCGGTGGGCGACCTCGCCCAGGCGCGCGCCGAGATCCTGCGTCGCCACGTTCCCGGTGAGCCGACGGTCATTCAGGTGCCCGATCCGGAGCGCGACCGGAAGCCCGGCGATTACGGCACCGCGGTGCTCGACTGGCACGACGCCCGTGCCCGCGCGTACGAGGAGGTCCTGGCGCAGCTGGATCCGTCGTCGACGATCGGTTTCCTGGTCTGGGGCGACCCGGCGCTCTACGACAGCACCATTCGAGTCGTCGAGAGGCTGGGCATCGATTTCGACGTCACCCCTGGCATCAGCAGTGTGTCGATGCTCGCAGCGGCGCACCGGTTGGTGCTCAATCGCATCGGCGGGCCGATCGTGATCACGACCGGACGGGCCCTGCTCGACGACGTGAACGCGGGGGCGGACAACGTCGTCGTCATGCTCGACGGCCACCTGACCTGCCGCAGCCTCGTCGGCGACGGCCGGTGGAGTATTCATTGGGGAGCCAACCTGGGAACGGACGATGAACAGTTGGTGGCCGGGCCGCTCGACGACTGCATCGGCGAGATCGAGCAGGTGCGGGCGCAGCTCAAGGCCGAGCACGGCTGGGTGATGGATACATACCTGCTGCGCCGGTGACTGGGCAATCCGCCGGCAAACCAACCATGGACGGCACATCTGCCGGCGTCGGATACCCTGGTTGCCCGTGACTGCTGTAACTCCTTCGTCTTCTGCCCGAGATGCCTCCGTGACCGGCCGATACGACCTCATCGTCGTCGGATCCGGATTCTTCGGCCTGACCGTGGCGGAGCGTTCGGCGTCGCAGCTGGGCAAGCGCGTCCTCGTTCTCGACCGTCGTCACCACATCGGCGGCAACGCGTACTCGGAGGCCGAGCCGGAGACCGGCATCGAGATCCACAAGTACGGCGCGCACCTGTTCCACACCTCGAACAAGCGGGTCTGGGACTACGTCAACCAGTTCACCGAGTTCACGAGCTACCAGCACCGCGTCTTCGCGATGCACAACGGTCAGTCGTACCAGTTCCCGATGGGCCTCGGTCTGATCTCGCAGTTCTTCGGCAAGTACTACTCGCCTGCAGAGGCGCGCGCCCTCATCGAGGAGCAGTCCAGCGAGTTCGACGCCAAGGACGCGCAGAACCTCGAAGAGAAGGCAATCTCGCTGATCGGCCGCCCGCTGTACGAGGCGTTCATCCGCGACTACACGGCCAAGCAGTGGCAGACCGATCCGAAGAATCTGCCCGCGGGCAACATCACGCGTCTGCCGGTCCGCTACAACTTCGACAACCGCTACTTCAACGACACCTACGAAGGCCTTCCCGTCGGCGGCTACACCGCGTGGCTCGAGAAGATGGCCGACAACGAGCTCGTCGAGGTTCGGCTGAACACCGACTGGTTCGACGTCAAGGCGGAGCTAACGGCCGAGAGTCCCGACGCTCCGATCGTCTACACCGGTCCCCTCGACGCGTACTTCGACTACGCCGAGGGCGAACTCGGTTGGCGCACACTCGATTTCGAAACCGAGGTATTGCCGACGGGCGACTTCCAGGGCACGCCCGTCATGAACTACAACGACGGCGACGTCTCGTACACCCGTATCCACGAGTTCCGCCACTTCCACCCCGAGCGCGAGTACCCGTCGGACAAGACGGTGATCATGCGCGAGTTCTCGCGGTTCGCGGAAAGCGGCGACGAGCCGTACTACCCGATCAACACCCCCGACGACCGCGCGAAGCTCGAGGCGTACCGCGACCTGGCCAAGAAGGAAACGGCCGACGCGGGTGTGCTGTTCGGTGGTCGTCTCGGCACCTACCAGTACCTGGACATGCACATGGCCATCGCCAGCGCGCTCAACATGTACGACAACACGCTCGTCCCGCACTTCGAGTCGGGCGCTGCGCTGACGGGGGACAAATGACGGCCAAACACTTGCTCGACGACGGTGTCCAGGACGTCACCGAGGTTCTCGGCAAGTCGCTTCTGCAGAGAATTCTGCTGCCGCGATCCGGTGAGCCGCTCGACGTGCGCACGCTCTACCTCGAGGAAGCGACGACCAATGCGCGACGGGCGCATTCGCTCTCGCGCACGTCGTTGACCGTCGGTGCTGAGTCCGAGGTCTCGTTCTGCACCTACTTCAACGCGTTCCCGGCCAGCTACTGGCGGCGCTACAGCATCCTGACGTCCGTCGTGCTGCGCGTCGAGGTCTCCGGGCACTGCCGCATCGACGTCTACCGGTCCAAGGCCGATGCGTCGCGCATCCACGTCGAGGGCCGCGAGGTCGTCGAATCCGATGCGACACAAGAGTTCCTGATCGATCTCGGCCCGTTCGAGGACGGCGGTTGGATCTGGTTCGACATCACCTCCGACAGCGAGGTCGTGCTCGAGAGCGCAGGCTGGTACGCGCCGATCGAGGCGCCGGGCGAGGCAAGCGTCGCCGTCGGAATCCCGACGTTCAACCGCCCGACCGACGCCGTCAAGGCGTTGGAGGCGCTCGGATCGGACCCGCTGGTTCTCGAGGTGATCGACGCCGTCGTCATGCCGGACCAGGGAACCCGAAAAGCCAAGGACGAACCCGGTTTCGACGCGGCCGCCGCAACTCTGGGTGGCAGGCTTGCCGTCCACGATCAGGCAAACCTCGGCGGCTCCGGCGGGTACAGCCGCATCATGTACGAGGCGCTGAACAACACGTCGGCGCAGCACATCCTGTTCATGGACGACGACATCGAGATCGAGCCGGACTCGATCCTGCGTGCCCTCGCGATGTCCCGCTTCGCGAAAGTGCCGACTCTCGTCGGCGGACAGATGCTGAATCTGCAGGCGCGCAGTCACCTTCACGTCATGGGTGAGGTTGTCAACCGGACCAACTTCATGTGGACCGGTGCCCAGAACGTCGAGTACGACCACGACTTCAGCGAAAACCCTTTGCGCTCCAGCAAGTTGATGCACCGGCGTATCGACGTCGACTACAACGGTTGGTGGATGTGCATGATCCCGCGCGTCGTCGCGGAGGAACTCGGCCAGCCGCTCCCGCTGTTCATCAAATGGGACGACGCCGAATACGGTTTGCGCGCACGGGAAGCCGGCTACCCGACGGTCACTCTGCCCGGTGCCGCGATCTGGCACATGGCGTGGAGCGACAAGGACGATGCCATCGACTGGCAGGCGTACTTCCACCTGCGTAACCGTCTCGTCGTCGCGGCGCTGCACATGCCGGGCAACGGCCGAGGACTCGTCCTCGACACCGTCAAGGCGACGATCAAGCATCTGCTGTGCCTCGAGTATTCGACCGTCGCAATCCAGAACAAGGCGATCCGCGACTTCCTCGAAGGACCCGAACACATCCTGGACATCCTGCCGACGTCGCTCGGCGATGTGCACGCGCTGCGCAAGAACTACCCGGACGCCGTCGTCGTCGGCTCCTCGACGGAACTGCCGCTGGCGTCCGGCGAAGAGGTGGGAGCCGTCGGCCTGCCCACCAACCCGCTCGCGAAGATCGGCCGTCTCGCGAAGGGCCTGATCCACAACGTCAAGCCCGCGCACACGCGTCATCACGAGCGCCCGCAGCTCAACGTGCCGACGCTCGACGCACGCTGGTTCCTGCTGTCCCAGGTCGACGGGGTCACCGTCACCACTGCCGACGGCCGTGGCGTCGTGTACCGGCAGCGTGACCGCGAGAAGGCGGCGGCTCTGTTCAAGGAAGCCATGGCGCTGCGGACGGAACTGTCTCGCCGCTTCCCCGATCTCAAGGGTCGCTATCGCGACGCCGTCCCTCACCTCACCAGTAAGGAAACCTGGGAACGTGTCTTTCGTTACGAGGCGTAAGAACCAGAGCGAGGCAGCCGCCGAAGTTCGCATCCTGTCGAAGATCCAGAAGACCGTCGCAGCCCAGCCGGGCGCGATCTCCGTCGCACGCGGCATGTCCCACTTCGGCGAGCACGCGCTCGGCTGGGTGGCCGTCGCAGGCGTCGGCGCGGCTCTGGACTCGACGCGTCGCAAGCAGTGGGCAGGCGTCGCCGTCGGTGCCGTCGGCTCGCATGCGGCGTCGATCGTGATCAAACGCGTCGTCCGTCGCCCTCGACCGAACGACCCGAGCGTCCAGATCAACGTCTCGACGCCCAGCAAGCTGAGCTTCCCGTCGTCGCACGCCACCTCGACGACGGCAGCCGCGATTCTGCTCGGACGGCTCACCGGTCTACCCTTGCCTGCGGTCCTGGTGCCTCCGATGCTGCTGTCGCGGCTCGTCCTCGGTGTGCACTACCCCACAGATGTACTTGCCGGAACTGCGCTCGGCGCTCTGTCCGCAGCCGCCGTGCGCAAGTTCGAAGGAGATTCATGAGCGAGGAAGCTACTGCCGTCGGGGCGCCCCCGAAGAACCTGGTCGACGGGATCATCAAGGCCCTGCGTCCACGTCAGTGGGTCAAGAACGTCCTGGTCCTGGCTGCCCCGCTCGCCGCGGGATCGGTGACGCAGGCCGACGTCCTGCTGCCCGTGGGTCTGGCGTTCGTCGTCTTCTGCTTCGCGGCATCGGGTGTCTACCTGGTCAACGACGCGATGGACGTCGAGGCCGACCGTGCGCACCCCACCAAGCGTTTCCGGCCCATCGCCGCGGGCGTACTGCCCGTCCCGCTGGCGTACGGCATGGCCATCGCCTGCATCGTGCTGGCGATCGGACTGTCGTTCCTCGCGAACTGGAAGCTCGCGCTGGTCATCGCCGTCTACATCGCGATCCAGCTCGCCTACTGCTTCGGGCTCAAGCACCAGGCCGTGCTCGACATCTGCATCGTCTCGTCGGGCTTCCTGCTTCGCGCCATCGCGGGTGGCGTTGCCGCCTCGATTCCGCTGTCGCAGTGGTTCCTGTTGATCATGGCGTTCGGCTCGTTGTTCATGGCCGCGGGCAAGCGCTACGCCGAGCTTCAGCTGGCAGAACGTACCGGCGCGAAGATCCGTAAGTCGCTCGAGAACTACACGACCACCTACCTTCGGTTCGTCTGGACGTTGTCCGCGACGGCCGTCGTGATTTGCTATGGACTGTGGGCCTTCGAACAAGACGCCGAAACCTCGACAAACTGGTTCGCGATCTCGATGATTCCGTTCACCATCGCGATCCTGCGGTACGCGGTGGACGTCGACGGGGGTCAGGCCGGTGAACCGGAGGAGATCGCGCTGGGCGACAGGGTGTTGCAGGTGCTCGCCCTTGCGTGGATCGGAGTAGTGGGTGTCGCTGTCTACCTCGCGTGAGGCACTGACCGACCCCGCACCCGACGCGCCCTCGGTCAGCTCGCGTACCCCCCTCACCACAGCGATCTTCGGTATCGGCGTCGCCGTCTCCAGCCTGCTGTTCCTGTTCGGCGCCTGGGAACGACGGTGGATCGCCGACGACGGTCTGATCGTCCTTCGCACCGTCCGCAACCTCCTGGCGGGCAACGGGCCGGTCTTCAACGCGGGCGAACGCGTCGAGACCAACACCAGCACGATCTGGACGTACCTCGTCTACGCGGGCAGCTGGCTGAGCGAGGCGCGCATCGAGTACGTCGTGCTGACGATCGCGCTCGTCCTGTCGACCGCCGCCATCGCGATCGCAATGATCGGCACCTATGCACTTCGTGCTCGTGAGCGGATAGTTGGCCCAGGGCCCAACTTTCCGCGCACGGGCGCGAAGCGCATCTTTCTTCCCGCCGGCGTACTCGTCTACATCGCCGTCCCGCCTGCACGTGACTTCGCGACGTCGGGACTCGAGACCTGCCTGGTCATCTTCTGGATCGCGACGCTGTGGCTGCTCATGGTCCGGTGGGCGACGCGAGACATCGGCGAGGCGGCGCGGGAGCGCAGCCTGCGGAGTGACCAGGCGAAGCTGCTGTTCCTGTCGTTCTGGGCGGGCCTCGGCCCGCTCGTTCGCCCCGAGCTGGTCATCCTGTCCGGGCTCGCGCTCGCCATGATCTTCCTGGCCCCGCAGACCTGGCCGAGTCGGTTCCTCGTGTTCGTGTTCGCCGGCGCCGTCCCCGTGGCCTACCAGATCTGGCGCATGGGCTACTACGGCCTGCCGTACCCCAACACCGCGGTGGCGAAGGATGCGGGCGGCGCCAAATGGGCACAGGGCTTGGACTACCTGTGGAATCTTCTCGGCCCGTACATGCTGTGGTTGCCACTGCTGTTGCTCCTCGTCGGCGCCGTCGTCACGACGGGCACGCCGCGGAAGGTGCAACTCCCGAAGACACTGGGAGGCGCGCAACGTGCGCTGCGGTCGCCGACTGCGGTTCTCGTGTTCGTACTGCTCGCAGGTGTGCTGCAGCTCGTGTACGCGGTACGCGTCGGCGGCGACTTCATGCACGGACGCACGCTGCTCCCGGCACTGTTCACCCTTCTGCTGCCGATCTCGGTGTTGCCGCTGACCGCCCCCGCCACGAAGTCCGATACCCGCGGTGTCGTTCTCCTCTGTGCGGGTGCCTTCGTCTGGGTGGTCACGGTGATCTGGGCATTCTTCGCGGCGAACACGACGGGAATGCCCGAGGGGTCGATCGTCGGTCGATCCGGCATCGTCGACGAGCGCGCCTTCTACGCGCTCAACACCGGTCATGCGCACCCGATCCTGGCGTCGGACTACCTGGACTACCCGCGTATGCGTGCGATGGTCGAAGCCATAGACAACACGCCGGACGGCGGCTTGCTGCTTCCGTCGTCTCAATTCACGTACTGGGACGTCGTGCCGCCACCGTTGCCGATTCCACCCGGCGGCGCAGGGCACACCGTGTACTTCCTCAATCTGGGCATGACGAGCATGAACGTCGGTCTCGACGTACGCGTCATCGATCAGATGGGCCTCGCGTACCCGTTGGCGTCCCACACCGAGCGGCTGGACAACGGACGCATCGGCCACGACAAGAACCTCTTCCCGGACTGGGTCGTCGCCGATCTCGGCATGGTCGGCGAGCATCCGTATCTGCCCTGGTACATGGACGAGGACTGGAACACCGAGGCGCGGGTCGCGCTGTCCTGCCCCGATACACAGGAATTGATCGCGTCGTACCGGGCCCCGTTGACGAAAGACCTGTTCATCAGGAACATCAAGCGGTCGTTGTTCTATGCGGGTTACCGTTTCGACCGAGTGCCGAAATACGAAATACAGAGATGTGGTTTGGAAGAGCCGGTTCTCCAAGCCGACAATTAGTTGCGCCGATATCGGTTCGACGCCAAGATGGGATATCTCATTTTCGTAACGGAGGTCGAGTTTCGGCCGATGTATGTCGAAGATGTGTGTGACTGATGGGCCGTCGGGACCGAAATCACCACGCTGAACGGGCGAGTCGTAGCACTACGGCCCACCAAAACCGCTGAGAGGTCGATTGCATGCTGTTTGGAACGAAGAAGAGTGCCGGGGGGCGCACACGCCGTTTGCTGACGTCACTGGTGATGGCTGTGGCACTACCCCTCGGGCTGGCAGTGGTGGGAACGGGTGCGACCGCCAACGCGGCGTTCGATCCGCGTGCGTTCGACTTCTGGACGGACTCGAGCATGGGCCCGATCAAGAGCCGTGTCTGGCGGGCCGCGGACGGTAACACCGACCGCGTCGTCTACCTGCTCGACGGCCTCCGCGCCACGAACGACATCTCCGGCTGGGAGCACGAGACGGATGCAGGCGCGACGCTCGCTGCCTGGAACATCAACGTCGTCGAGCCCGTCGGTGGTCAGTCCAGCTTCTACTCCGACTGGTACGCGCCGTCGAACTTCAACGGTCAGCAGACGACCTACAAGTGGGAAACGTTCCTGACGCAGAACCTGCGCGACAATCTCGCCAATCAGCTCGGCTTCAACCGGAACCGCAACGGCGTCGTCGGCATCTCGATGGGTGGATCCGCGGCGCTGACGCTGGCGGCCTACCACCCCGATCAGTTCTCCTACGCGGGCTCGCTGTCCGGCTACCTGAACATCTCGGCACCTGGCATGCGCGAAGCGATGCGTCTGGCTCTGCTCGATTCGGGCCGCTACAACATCGACGCGATGTGGGGCCCGCCGTGGAACCCGGCGTGGCTGCGCAACGACCCGTTCGTCTTCGCCCCGCGACTGCGCGACAACGGCACCCGAGTGTGGGTCTTCGCCGGTAGCGGTCTCCCGGGTGGTCTCGATCAGCCGCGCAGCTTCATCGATTACTACAACACCGGCAACGCGATGGGACTCGAAGCGATCGCACTGGCCAACAGCCGGGCATTCCAGGTCCGGATGGCCAGCATCGGCGCCAACAACGTGACGTACGCGTTCCCGGCCGTCGGCACCCACCAGTGGGGCTACTGGCAGGAGCAGGTGCACATCATGGCACCGGACCTGAGCGCCAACATCGGCTGAAACACCTGACGGCGGTCCCCGCACGACAACTTGCTGTGATATTTCACTACTTTCACGGGGTGTCGCGCGGGGGGCCGACAGGATAGTGTCACGACTTGATATCGGCCCCGAAGCAAACCTGAGATCAAGATCACGGTTTTGCATCGGGGCCGCCGGGTGCAATAGCCTCCCTTTCGGTCACGGCCGCCGACCCTCGCGGGCGCGGACGGGTCCGTACCTGTTTCACACTTGATTGTCGAATAACTGAACAGCCCGTACTACGGCCCGACAGGGCCGAAGAACAGCCCTGTTGGAATTGCCGGGGGCCGCAGCAGACGCGGAATCCGCAGAAGACGAGAGAGAGCACGATTCATGCGATTTGCCGGCCTCAGCAACAAACCGAGGTTGACCCAGCGATGGCGTCAGCGACTCATGGGACTCGGTGCAGCCGCACTCGTACTTCCGATCGCTCTCGGAGCCGTCGGCGGTGCCACAGCGGTAGCGGCTCCCAGCCCCATCACCCACAAGGCTCCGGCCGGTGGCCGTGAGGACCTCTGGGTTCCGTCCGAGATGGGCCCCATCAAGGTCCAGGTCCAGTGGGCAGCCCGCGGCGGCAGCTCGGCTCTGTACCTGCTCGACGGCCTCCGTGCTCGCGACGACCGCAACGCATGGACGTTCGAGACCAACGCCCAGGACCAGTTCGCGAACGACGACGTCACGCTCGTCATGCCCGTCGGTGGCCAGGCCAGCTTCTACAGCGACTGGTATGCCGCGTCGAACCTGAACGGCCAGGAAGTCACCTACAAGTGGGAGACCTTCCTGACGCAGGACCTGCCCGCGTTCCTCGAGGGCTACGGCGTCTCGCGTACCAACAACGCCGTTCTCGGCATCTCGATGGGTGGATCGGCCGCTCTGACGCTGGCTGCGTACCACCGCGAGCAGTTCAAGTTCGCCGGTTCGTTCTCGGGCTACCTGAACATCTCGGCTCCCGGTATGCGCGAAGCGATCCGCGTCGCCATGCTGTCGCAGTCCTGGTTCAACGTCGACTCCATGTGGGGACCTCCGTGGAGCCCGGCATGGCTGCGTAACGATCCGTTCGTCTTCGCTCCGCAGCTCGAGGGCCTGTCGATGTACATCTCGGCAGCCAGCGGCCTGCCCGGCGAGTTCGATCACCCGCGCGCACCGATCGACTTCTACAACACGGCCAACGGCATGGCTCTCGAAGCGCTCGCGCTCGCCAACAGCCGCGCATTCCAGGTCCGCCTGGCAACGCTCGGAATCCCGGCGACGTTCGACTTCCCGTCCAACGGAATCCACTCGTGGCCGTACTGGTCCGCAGAGCTCTGGAAGGCTCGCGGCCAGATCCTCGAGGCCCTGAACGCCTGATTCGGGTCGTTCGTCTCATGATCGTCGAAAGCCGTCCTGCGCCCTGCGTAGGACGGCTTTCGCGCGTGTACGGACCGGTCGGCATTCCGAAGACAAATTCACAATTGCATCACCAGCCACAGCGAGCCTCGGTCGTTTCTACGTCGTTCGCGTGTAAGAAAGACAGCTAAAGAGGTCGGTGACCTACCCCTCGTCGGCATCCGACACGGGTCGACGCGACCTCGCAGCAGCACTTGCAGAAGGAGAGTCACCATCATGCGCACTGGGCTTGCTCGGACCGATCGGCGCCGCACAGCCGGAATTCAGGCTCGTCGGGCTGCGATCGCCGCGGCAGTGGCCGTCGCATTGGCGTCGCCGTTCGGCGCCGTCGGAATCGCGCAGGCGTCGCCGGTAGCTGTGGCGTCGTCGCCCGACCGTACGCAGACGGCGTCCGGGGCGACGGTCACCGCCGTCGACTGGCTGTCGGACCGCCGCGTCGCACTCTGGATCCAGTCGCCGTCGATGGGCACTCCGATTCAGGTGCAGCTGCTGCTCGCGCGTGACTGGAATCTGAACCCTCAGGCGTCCTTCCCGTCCGTGTGGATGCTCGACGGTCTGCGCGCCACCGACATGGAGAACGGCTGGACCGCCGAGACCGACGCCGAGTCGTACTTCGCGGACAAGAACGTCAACGTAGTCCTCCCGGTCGGCGGACAGTCCAGCTTCTACTCGGACTGGGTCGACCAGGACAACGGCAAGAACTACCAGTGGGAGACGTTCCTGACGAAGGAACTGCCCCCGATTCTCGAGCGGGACTGGCGCACCAACCAGACACGCGGCGTCGTCGGCCTGTCGATGGGCGGCACCGCGGCCATGTTCCTCGCCGCGCGCAACGAGGGCTTCTTCCAGTTCGCCGGATCGTTGTCCGGAATGCTCACCACGACGACGCTCGGCATGCCGCAGGCAATCCAGTACGCGATGGCCGACGCAGGTGGCTTCGACTCGAAGGCGATGTGGGGCGCGCCGACCAACGATCTGTGGGCGCAGCACGATCCGTACCTGCTCGCCGAGAAGCTGAAGGGCGTCAGCCTGTACATCTCGAGCGGCAACGGTGCCGCGGGGCCGTACGACGCACCGTCGGGAATCCCCGGCGTCAGCTCCAACTACGCCGGCATGGGCCTCGAGATTCTGTCGCGACTGACGTCGCAGACGTTCGCGACCAAGCTCAACAAGCTCGGCATTCCCGCGCAGGTCAACTACCGGCCGTCCGGCACGCACTCGTGGGAGTACTGGCAGTTCGAGCTGCACCAGCTGTGGCCGCAGCTCGCCAACGCTCTCGGTGTCGAAGCGGACAAGCCCGCGTGCAGCCCGACGGGTGCCATCGGCAACGCGTCGGGAGCCAACGCTTGGCTCGGCGACTGCCTGACGCCGGAATACAACGTCGCGGGTGGACGCGCCCAGGACTTCCGCTTCGGACGGGTGTTCTTCTCGCAGGACTCCGGTGCGCAGGTCGTGGCAGGCGCGATCGGCGGAAACTACCAGGGATCCGGCGGACCTGCGGGCCCGCTCGGCTTCCCGAAGACCGGTGAGTTCGGCACGCCGGACGGCCGCGGACGCGCGGGCGCGTTCCAGAACGGGATGATCTACTTCACGCCGCAGACCGGTGCGCACGCCGTCCGCGGAGCGATCCTCGACGAGTGGGCGCGTCAGGGCTACGAGACCGGACCGCTCGGCTACCCCGTCCTCGACGAGGTCGCGACGCCGTCGAAGCCGGGCGCGGTCCAGGGCTTCGAGATCGGAGCGATGTACCACAGCCCCGATCTCGGTACGCATTCCGTGCAGGGCATGATTCTCGACAAGTACGGTCAATTGGGTTGGGAGAACAGCGCTCTCGGCTTCCCGAAGACCAGCGAGATGGGTCCGCTCAAGGATGGCGGTCGGTTCAACGAGTTCGAGAACGGCAACATCTACTGGAGCCCTGTGACGGGTGCATGGGCCATCCGCAACGGCGAGATCTTCGACGCGTGGAAGAGCGTCGGCTACGAGAACGGACGCCTCGGCTACATCACGAGCGATCAGTTCGAGATGGACGGCGGCGGAATCCAGCAGAACTTCCAGTTCGGCATCATCACGGTCAAGGACGGCAAGGTCACGATCGCCCCGTAACTCCCGCAGTTACCGACGAGTAGTCCCTCAGAGTTCTCTCAGCGGTTCTCTGTACCGTGACGCGTTGAAACGACGACGACCAAGGACGTAGACACGATGATGCACACGACTCTGGCCCGAACACTGTCCATGGGCCTACTGGCCGTCGCCGCCGGTGGACTGTTGGTGGCGTGCGGCAGCGACGATTCCACTGCCACCGGAACTCCGTCGACCACGACCTCCGCCGCCGCCGAGTCGACGTCCACATCGGCGGAGGCGACCACGTCGGCGTCGGAGACGACCAGTTCGACTGCGCCGACGACGACTCCGGGCGAGGCGGCGACGGCTCCCCCCGAGCAGCCGCAGCCCGTGCCCGACGACTTCCCCGGCACGACCGAGAGTCCGATCGACGCACGCGGGCAGGCGTTCCTCGACGAGCTGAAGAAGGACGGCATCACGCCGGCAGGAAACGGTGAGATCGCGATCTCGACCGCCAACTACATCTGCTCTGCGCAGTCGCAGGGTGTCGCAGCGGACGAGATCTCGACCTTCGTGACCGCGAACGTCGGCGTCGAGGCCAGCGCGTCGGGCACGGAGATCAGCGCCGAGCAGGCAGGCCAGCAGGCCCAGACCTACATCACGGCCGCGCAGAACACCTACTGCAAGTCCTGACGAGACACGTCGTGGCGAATCGAACGAAACGCAGAAGACGACTGCTACCGAAGCTTCTCGCGGTAGCAGTCGTACTCGGGCTTGTCATCGTGGCGCTCTGGTACCTGTTGGCCGGAAGGCTCCCGAAGGAGATTCCGTCGCCGATTCCGGGGCCGGGTCCCGAACAGCCGTCGTCGCAACCCGCCGATTGCGCCGACGTCGCGGTCATCGCCATTCCGGGCACGTGGGAATCCGCGGCGAACGACGACCCGTACAACCCGACCGCGAACCCCGCGTCCCTGATGCTGAACGTGACGCGAGCGCTGCAGCAGCAGTTCGACCCGAGCCGTGCAACGGTCTACACCGTTCCGTACGTCGCGCAGTTCTCGAATCCGATCGCGTTCCCGCCGGACGGGCAGCAGTCGTACAACAACAGCCGCACCGAGGGTTCGGCAGTGGCGCGCGACGAGATGACTCGCTACAGCGAGCACTGCCCCCTGACGAACTTCGTTCTGACGGGCTTCTCGCAGGGCGCGGTCATCGCCGGTGACATCGCGTCGGACATCGGCGCGGGCAACGGACCGATCGCCGCGGACCGCGTTCTCGGCGTGACACTCATCGCCGACGGCAGGCGCGACGGCACGTCCGGAAACGACATCGGACCGGCCGTCGACGGCGTCGGAGCCGAGGTGGCTCTCGGCGGATTGGACCTGCCGGGAATCACGATGACAGGACCGCGTCCCGGTGGTTTCGGAACGCTCGACGACAAGGTCAATCAGATCTGCGCGGCAGGCGATCTGATCTGCGCCGCGCCGTCGGAAGGCTTGTCGCTGCGGAACATTCCGCAAAGCATCGGCATCCTGCTGGGGGCCGCGGGCAACCCGGTGCACGCGTCGTACAACAGTTTCGTCGTCGACGACGCGGGTACCACTTCGACGCAGTGGACGGCGTCGTGGGCAGCTGGTCTGATCGAGTCGGCACCGGAGATTGCGCACTCCTGACTACGGCCGTGTAGTTCTCACAACGACCGCTCGGGACGGTCGATGATCGGGCACAAAGCTGGTCGTGGGTGACCCCGCCAGGTGTATTCGCACGTGGCGAACCTATAGAGTGACGCCTTGGACCAGCCGAGATCGGCATCGATCGACCACGCCGAAACCCGCACCGAGGAGACCAATAGATGTGTTCCGCCCAGGCCCCAGGTTTGTCTCCCGGGGGCTCAGCTCAGCCCGCAGAAGGGCAGACCGCGGCACTGCGCAAGTTCCGCTTCGCCGCAGGCGGAGAGGGCAATGCCGAAGAGGGCGGGGCGCGTAAGTTCATCAAGCTGGCGCAGCAGGCCGAAGAGCTGGGCTACGACAGCTTCATGATCCCCGATCACCTCGGGAACCAGGTCGGGCCGATTGCCGCCCTCGGAGCACTCGCGGTCGCGACGGACAAGATCCGCCTCGGCACCGCCGTCCTCGCCAGCGGGTTCCGTCATCCGGCGATCCTCGCGAAGGACGCGGCGACGATCGACGTCCTCTCCGGTGGCCGTCTCGAACTGGGTCTCGGCGCCGGCTGGATGCGCGACGAGTACGACAAGGCCGGAATCGAGTACGACCGGCCCGGTGTCCGTATCGAGAAGCTCGAAGAGAGCCTCGAGATCCTGGACACGCTGCTGCGCGGCAAGGAGTGCAACTTCGAGGGCAAGCACTTCACGATCACCGGTCTCAAGGGAAGCCCACGCCCGCGTCAGGGTCCGCGCCCGCCGATCTGCGTCGGAGGCGGCGGACCGCGCATGCTGGCGCTCGCGGCGAAGTACGCCGACATCATCTCCGTCGTGCCGAGTACGACGAAGGAGGGCAAGCTCCAGCTGTCGGGAATGACCCTCGACAAGACGTTGGAGCGCGTCGAACTGATCCGCAAGGCAGCGGGCGATCGTTTCGACTCGATCGAGCTCAACTGGGCCATCACCACCATCGTCGTCACCGACGACCGCGAGCAGATGGCAGAGATGGCGTTGGCCGCGCTCGACAACGGGTACCCGCCGAACGTCGACGTCGACGTGAAGCTCAGCGTCGAGGACATTCTGACGTCCCCGTACCTGGCATTCGGCACGTACGAGGAAATAGCCGACCAGATCCGTAACGTTCGCAAGATGACGACGATGTCCTATGTCGGGGTTTTCCCCACACAGATGGAAGCCTTCGCACCCGTCGTGGATCTGCTGAAAGGCGAATGACCGCGGACGCGGTGCGACGAAAAGATTTGGTCATCGAGATAGTTAGCAGCTACTAATATTCACGCTGTTCGAACCAGGCGTGAGCCGGAGCATAGTCGGGCGCGGGCCGTTGCCGTTCGGGGCACAGCCGGCAGCGGAATCCCGTCGGAGGAGATTGAACACAATGAGCCACAAATTCGATGAGTACATCGATGAGAACGGCCACATCAACATCGGCGAGGGCAAGACGCTGGTCCGCCACGTCGAGGTGAACGTCGCGGAGAACGCCGACACGCTGGCATACCGCTTCATGGACTACTCCCGCGAACGCGACGGGGAAGCTCACGAGCTCACCTGGTCTCAGTTCGGCACCCGACTCCGCGCAGTCGCCGCGCGTCTGCAGCAGGTGACCCAGCCGGGAGACCGCGTCGCCATCCTCGCGCCGCAGGGGCTCGACTACGTCGTCGCGTTCTTCGGTGCCATCTACGCGGGCACCATCGCCGTCCCGCTGTTCGATCCCGACGAGCCCGGCCACACCGACCGGCTGCACGCGGTCCTCGGTGACTGCGAGCCGACGGCCATCCTCACCGCCACGAATTCCGCCGCCGGTGTACGTAACTTCTTCCGCTCTCTTCCCGCCGCTCAGCGTCCCCGTGTCATCGCCGTCGACGCCATCCCTGACAGCGTCGGCGAGACCTGGGTCGAGCCGCCCGCCAAGCTGGACGACATCGCCTACCTGCAGTACACGTCGGGTTCGACGCGTGTGCCCGCCGGTGTCGAGATCACGCACCGCGCCGTCGGCGTCAACGCGCTGCAGATGGTCGACAGCATGGAGCTCAACGAGGACTCGCGCGGCGTGACGTGGCTGCCGATGTTCCACGACATGGGTCTGCTGACCGTCATCCTCCCGGCGCTGGGCGGCAAGTACATCACCATCATGTCCCCGCGCGCGTTCGTCCAGCGTCCCTGGCGCTGGATCAAGGAACTCGCTGCCGTCTCCGACGGTGCAGGTACCTTCGCCGCCGCCCCGAACTTCGCGTTCGAGCACGCCGCGACCCGCGGCCTGCCGAAAGCAGGCGAGACCCTCGACCTGTCGAACGTCATCGGCCTCATCAACGGCAGCGAGCCGGTCACGACGACGTCGATGAGAAAGTTCAACGAGGCGTTCGGCCCCTACGGGCTTCCGAAGACCGCCATCAAGCCGTCGTACGGCATGGCCGAGGCGACGCTGTTCGTCTCCACCCCGAGGCACACCGACGAGGCCAAGGTCGTCTACGTCGATCGGAACAAGCTCAACGCGGGCGAGTTCGTCGTCGTCGATCAGGACGCCGAGGGAGCGATTCCGCAGGTCTCCACCGGACACGTCGCGCGGAGCCAGTGGGCCGCCATCGTCGATCCCGAGACCGCCACCGAGCTGCCCGACGAGCGCGTAGGCGAGATCTGGTTGCACGGCGAGAACATCGGTCAGGGCTACTGGGGTCGTGAGCAGGAGACCAGCGAGACGTTCCACAACAAGCTCCTGACGCTGAGCGGAACCGCGTCGCACGCCGAGGAAGCGCCCGAGGGTGCCAACTGGATGCGCACCGGCGACTTCGGTGTCTACTACGAGAACGAGCTGTACATCACCGGTCGCGTCAAGGACCTCGTGATCGTCGACGGTCGCAACCACTACCCGCAGGACATCGAGTTCTCGGCGCAGGAAGCGAGCAAGGCCCTGCGCCCCGGCTTCGTCGCAGCGTTCGCGGTCCCGGCCAACCAGCTGCCCGACGTCGTCTTCGAATTCGCAGGCGCCGCACTGACGAAGGATCCGGGCGACTCGTCCGAGCAGCTCGTCATCGTGGCCGAGCGTGCTCCCGGCGCAGGCAAGGCGGATCCGCAGCCGATCGCCGACGAGGTGCGCGCTGCGATCTCGGCTCGTCACGGCGTCACCGCTCGCGACATCCTGCTCGTTCCCGCCGGGTCCATCCCGCGTACGTCCAGCGGCAAGATCGCCCGCCGTGCCTGCAAGGCGGCGTACATCGAGGGCACGCTGCGCGGTGGATACCAGCAGACCGCGTTCCCGGACGCGGAACTGCAGAACTGACCTCGGCGCGCAGACGTCCCGTTCCTCAATCGACAGGTAACTTGGTGAGTTGATGGCAGACCACGAAAACGATGCTGAGAAGACGATGCCCACCGTGGCCGGCGACGGCGCTGGGGGTGACATGACCGTCGCTCAGCTTCGTGAGTGGCTGCGCAACTGGGTTGCCGAGGCCACCGGCCAGTCGGCAGAGCAGATCTCCGACGACCGGCCGATGGAGGAGTTCGGGCTGTCCTCGCGCGACGCCGTCGCTCTCAGTGGTGAGATCGAGGAGCTCGTCGGCGTCACGCTCACGGCGACGGTCGTCTACCAGCACCCGACCATCGCCTCGCTCGCCACGATCATCATCGAGGGCGAGCCCGAGGTCACGGACACGGTCGACGACTCGTTCTACACGCACGGGCTGCAGCCCGGCGACTCGCACGACATCGCCATCGTCGGCGTGTCGACGCGCTTCCCCGGTGCAGGGTCGACGCCCGAGGAGATGTGGTCGCTGCTGAGCGAAGGACGCGACGGCATCACCGATCTGCCCGAGGGCCGCTGGGAGGAGTTCACCTCCGATCCGGCGATCAAGGCAGCCGTCGACGCGACCGTCACCAAGGGCGGATACCTCGACGACGTCAAGACGTTCGACGCCGAATTCTTCGCGATGTCGCCCAACGAGGTCGTCAACGTCGACCCGCAGCAGCGACTCGCTCTCGAACTGACGTGGGAAGCGCTCGAGCACGCACGCATCCCGGCGAGCTCGGTGAAGGGTTCGCAGGTCGGTGTCTTCATCGGCAGCTCGTCCAACGACTACCAGTTGCTCGCCGTCAGCGACCCGAACGCGCACCCGTACGCGCTGACCGGAACGTCGACCGCCATCGTCGCCAACCGCGTCTCGTACTTCTACGACTTCCGTGGCCCGTCCGTGGCCGTCGACACCGCGTGCTCGTCGTCGCTCGTCGCCGTCCACCAAGCAGTCCGCAGCCTGCGTTCCGGTGAGTCCGATCTCGCCGTCGCCGGTGGCGTCAACATGCTGCTAGCGCCGCCGATCACCGTCGGATTCGGTCAGACCGGCGTGCTCGCGCCCGACGGAAAGATCAAAGCGTTCTCGTCCGACGCCAACGGCATGATTCGCTCCGAGGGCGGCGGTCTCGTCGTGCTCAAGCGTCTCGAGGACGCCAAGCGCGACGGCGACGACATCCTCGCCGTCATCGCGGGCTCCGCCGTCAATCAGGACGGGCGTTCCAACGGTCTTCTGGCTCCGAGCCCCGACGCCCAGGCCGACGCACTTCGTTTCGCGTACCGCGATGCAGGTATCGCCCCGTCGGGCGTCGACTACATCGAGGCGCACGGCACCGGCACCATCCTCGGAGACCCGATCGAGGCCGACGCGTTGGGACGCGTCGTCGGCCGTGGGCGCGACGCCGACAAGCCTGCCCTGCTCGGTTCGGCCAAGACCAACTTCGGCCACCTCGAATCCGCCGCAGGCGCAGCAGGTTTGATCAAGGTCGTCCTCGCGATGCAGCAGAACCGTCTGCCTGCGTCGCTCAACTTCGCGGGCCCCAACCCGTACATCGATTTCGACAAGGCGCATCTGAAGGTCATTCCCGACGGCGCGGAGTGGCCTCGCTACACCGGCAAGGCCGTCGCGGGTGTCTCGGGCTTCGGCTTCGGTGGCACCAACGCGCACGTCGTCGTGAAGGAGTACGTCGCCGACGAAACGGCAGGAGTGGAGCCTGCGGAACGACCCGATGGACAAGCCGGTTTCGACGCGGCGTCGGTGGACCCGGAAGCCGTTCTGGCGGAGGGTGTTTCGGCAGGAATAGAGCCCGCGGAACGACCCGTCGAGGAAGAACCCGTGGTTCTCGAGACGCCCGCTGCGGAGGAGACGCTCGCCGAGGAGCTCGCTCCCGAGACGATCGTGCTCGCCGTGTCGGCGGCACTGCCGTCGCGACGCAAGCGCGCTGCCTCGGATCTCGCGGACTGGCTCGAGACCGAAGAGGGCAGCACGACCCCGCTCGTCGACGTCGGCCGCGCGCTGGCCAAGCGCAACCACGGTCGTTCGCGCGCAGTGGTTCTCGCGTCGACGACGGCCGAGGCCATCACCGGACTTCGCGCGGTCGCCGCAGGCAAGCCGGGGCCCGGTGTGTTCTCGGCCGACTCGCCCGCGTCGAACGGGCCGGTGTGGGTGTTCTCCGGGTTCGGCTCGCAGCATCGCAAGATGGCGTCGCGGCTGTACCGCACGAACAAGATCTTCGCTGCCGCGCTCGACGAGGTCGACGAACTGCTGATCGACGAGGCTGGGTACTCCATCAAGGAGATCGTCCTCGACGACTCGCAGACCTACGAGTTCGAGAACTCTCAGGTCGCCATCTTCGTCATCCAGATCGCCTTGGCGGCAACGCTTCGCGCGCACGGCGCCGAGCCGACTGCCGTCATCGGGCACTCGATGGGTGAGGTCGCCGCGGCCTATGTCGCCGGTGGTCTGAACCTCGAGGACGCCGTGCGCATCATCTACGCACGATCCCGCCTGCTCGCCGAGGGCCAGGAGGGTCTCGGTGCCGCGTCGCAGGGCGCGATGGCACTCGTCGAATACACCCCCGACGAGGTCACTCAGCTGACCGATCAATTCCCCGACGTCGAACCCTGCGTCTACGCAGCACCGACGCACACCACGGTCGGTGGGCCGCGCGAACAGGTCGAACAGCTTGTCGCGCAAGCGGAAGCGGCCGAGAAGATGGCCCGCATCCTCGACGTGAAGGGCGCAGGCCACACGGCTGCGGTCGACCCGCTGCTCGGTGAACTCGCGGCCGAACTGGCAGGTATCGAGCCGGGCAAGCTGCGCGCAGGCGTGTACTCGTCCGTCGACAAGGAAGCGCACTACCGCGCCGGCCACGAGCCGATCCACGGCGTCGACTACTGGACCAAGGGTATGCGGTACCCGGTCTACTTCACGCAGGCTGTCAATGTGGCTGTGGGAGATGGGCATACGACGTTCGTGGAGCTGGCGCCGAACCCGGTCGCTCTCATGTCGGTCGCCGCGACGGCGTGGGCTGCGGGCGTCGCCGATTCGACGCTGATCCCGACGCTCAAGCGCAAGGAAGACGAGGCCGAGACGTTCCTGGCCGCGCTCGCGCAGCTCTACGTGCACGGTCACGCGCTCGACCTGACGACGCTGTTCGACGACGGTGCGTACGCGGCGATTCCACGAACCGCGTACCTGCGCAAGGAATTCTGGCTGTCGACTCGGGTGAACTCGAGCGGAAGCGCCCGGATTCCCGGATCTCGGGTAGCGCTGCCGGACGGCCGCCACGTGTGGGAGGTCGACGCGTCGGCTGTGGATTCGTTGGACGCGTTGGTGAATGCGGCTGCCGCACAGGTGTTCTCGGGCGTCACGCTCGGCGCGTCCGTGTCGCACGGTTCGGTGCCTGCCGGTGGCACGCTGGTCACGACGCTGACGTCGCACCTCGGAGGCGCGTCGATCCAGGTTCATGCGCTCGCCGGGTCGACGTTCACGCTGCTGCACGAAGCCGTCGTGACATCGGGTGAGGCGCTGCCGGAACCTGTTGTCGCAGTGCCTTCTTCGTCGCCACAGGAGCGGAGCCTGCGGAGCGACCAGACCGGAGTGGAAGAGCTGCCTGAGGTGGTCGAGGATTTCGGTGATCGTTGGGATCCGGCAGGCAAGCAGACCATGGAGGAGCGGCTCGCTATCATCGTCGCCGACTCCATGGGCTACGCACCCGAGGATCTGCCGCCGGAGATTCCGCTGATCGAGCTGGGTCTCGATTCGCTCAGCGCGGTGCGCATCAAGAACCGCGTCGAGTACGAATTCGACATCCCCACAGTGCAATTGCAGGCTGTGCGTGACGCCAATCTGCGCGAGGTCGAGAAGTACCTGCGCTACGCGCTCGAGAACCGCGACGAGGTTCAGGCGCTGGCAGATCAGCAGAAGGCGGAGAAGGAAGCCGAAGCCGCGGCCGAAGCCGGTGGCCAGGCGCGCGACGAGGCGCTGGAGAAGGCCGTCGCGACCCCCGAAACCGACGTGCCGAGTGCCGAATACCAGCCTGCCCCCGAGACCGGGGCTGCCGACGTCGGTAATCGTGAAGCGTTCGCCGAGGCGGCCGGGTCGGATGTGCCGCCGCGTGACAACGCCGAGCGTCTGACGTTCGCCACATGGGCCGTCGTGACGAAGGAGTCCGCGAAGGGCATCTTCAACACGCTGCCGATTCTCGACGACGAGACCGCCGAGAAATTGGCTGCTCGGTTGACCGAGCGTGCGGGCGGCGAGGTCACGTTCGACGACGTCCTGGATTCCGAGACCATCGAGCAGCTCGCCGAGAAGGTACGTCCGCACCTCGAAGGCGGGGAGATGGACGGGCTCGTACGCAATCTGCGTCCGCGTCCCGAAGGGTCGACGGCCACACCGGTGTTCGCGTTCCACTCGGCAGGTAGCTCGACCGTCGCCTACGAGCCGCTGCTCCGCAAGCTGCCCGCGGGCACGCCGATGTACGGACTCGAGCGCGTCGAAGGCCCGATCTCGAAGCGGGCCGCCGAGTACGTGCCGCTCATTCGCGAGATCCAGCCCGAGGGTCCCTACGTGTTCGTCGGCTGGTCGCTCGGCGGCATCCTCGCCTACGAGGTCGCGCGGCAGATGGAAGAGCAGGGCATCGAGGTCGCGTACGTCGGACTGCTCGACACGGTCATGCCGGGCACCGAGATTCCGGACACGCGCGAGGAAGTGCGTCGACGCTGGGAGCGGTACGCCGCGTTCGCGAAGAAGACGTACGGCGTCGACTACCCGATCCCGTACGAGAAGCTCGTGGATGCCGACGACGAGGGCCAGATCCGGATCATCACGGACTTGGTCAAGCTCAGCGGTGCGAAGATCCCCGGCGGCATCATCGAGCACCAGCGCACGTCGTGGCTCGACAACCGTGCCATCCAGACGGCGGAACTGAAGCCGTACGGTGGACACGTGACGCTGTACATGGCGGACAAGTACCACGACGACGCCATCGCGCTCGAACCCGCGTACGCCACCCGTGAGGAACACGGCGGCTGGGGTCCGGTCGTGAAGGATCTCGAGATCGTGTACATCGGAGGCGACCACCTTGCCGTCGTCGACGAACCGTACATCGGCCGTATTGCGGCACACCTGACGACGACGCTGAACGACATCGAGTCAGCTAGAACCGGAGTTTAGAATCTTGACTGGTACCACCGCGGAAAAGCTGGCCGGGCTACGCGCCAACCTCGAACTTGCCAGGGAACCGGCAGGGGAGGTCGGTGTCGCCAAGAGGGCGAAGAAGGGCATCCCGAGCGCGCGCGAGCGCATCGACATGCTCCTCGACCCGGGCAGCTTCGTCGAAATCGGCGCGCTGGTCAAAGCTCCGAACGATCCGGGCGCGCTGTACAGCGACGGCGTCGTCACCGGCCACGGAACCGTCGACGGCCGTCCCGTCGCGGTCTTCTCCCACGACCAGACCGTGTTCGGTGGAACCGTCGGCGAGATGTTCGGCCGCAAGGTCGCCGGGCTGATGGACTTCGCGATCAAGGTCGGCTGCCCCGTCGTCGGCATCAACGACTCCGGTGGCGCGCGCGTGCAGGACGCCGTCACGTCACTCGCGTGGTACGCCGAGCTGGGCCGTCGTCACGAGCCGTTGTCGGGCATGTGCCCGCAGATCTCGGTCATCCTGGGCAAGTGCGCAGGCGGTGCCGTCTACGCGCCGATCAACACCGACATCGTCGTCGCCACCGAAGAGGCGTACATGTTCGTCACCGGACCGGACATCATCAAGTCCGTCACCGGTGAGGACGTCAGCCTCGACGAACTCGGCAGTGCACGCAAGCAGGCGCAGTACGGCAACGTGCACCACGTCGCGCGTGACGAGAAGGCCGCGTTCGACTGGGTGCGTAACTACCTGAGCTACATGCCGTCGAGCTGCCAGGAAGATCCGCCCGTCGTGAACCCGGGTCTCGAGCCCGAGATCACCGAGTCCGATCTGTCGCTCGACCGGATCATGCCCGACGCCGACAACGCCGGCTACGACATGCACGACATCATCCTGCGCCTGTTCGACGACGGCGAGTTCCACGAACTGTCGTCGGAAATCGCGCCGAATGTCATCACCGGTCTGACGCGGGTGGACGGCAAGTCCGTCGGTGTCGTCGCCAATCAGCCGATGTACCTGTCGGGTGCGCTCGACGCCGACAGTGCCGACAAGGCAGCGCGTTTCGTGCGCATCTGCAACGCGTACAACATTCCGCTGGTGTTCCTCGTCGACACACCCGGCTTCCTGCCCGGCGTCGACCAGGAGAAGGTCGGCGTCATCAAGCGCGGTGGCCGATTCCTGTTCTCGTACATCGAAGCATCCGTCCCGAAGATCACCGTCGTGGTCCGCAAGGCATACGGCGGCGGCTACGCGGTGATGGGCTGCAAGCAGCTCGGTGCCGACATAAACTTCGCCTGGCCGACGGCCCGTATCGCGGTCATGGGCGCCGAGGGTGCCGTCAACATCATCGGACGCAAGCAGCTCGCCGCGGCAGGCGAGAACGCCCCCGCCGTGCGTCAGCAGCTCATCAACTTCTACAACGAGCACGTCGCCACCCCCTGGGTCGCGGCCGAGCGTGGCTACATCGACGCCGTCATCGAGCCGTCGCAGACCCGCCTCGAGCTCCGTAAGGCGTTGAAGCTGTTGACGGAGAAGAAGGTGTTCAAGAACCCGCGGAAGCATCACCTGTTTCCGATCTAGTGTCCCGGCCTTTTCGGCATCGATGGCCCGCAGCATCCGATAGACGGTTGCCGCGGGCCATTCATGTTGGTGGCCGACTCGGGCCTGTTGGCATCGATGGCCCGCAGCATCCGTTGGACGGTTGCCGCGGGCCAACGATGCGGTCGGTGGTCAGGGCTTCACGACGATCCGCGGTCTTGGCCGGCTCCGCGCGAGTTCGTAGTGAGACCTCAAGTCCGCCAACACTTTCTCAGGGTTGTCACGAATCTCGCTGGGCAGTGTGGACAGCAGGAGAAGACCTTGATTCTGTATATGCGTTCGCCGTTCCATGGTCTTCGCGTGGTCGGGAGGGGAGAGGTGGTGAGCGTAGGAGTCGACTTCCCACACCCAACCGACCTCGTCGAGGAAGTTGTCGAAGCATCCGATGAACACGCCGGATTCGGTGTACACGTTGCAGTTGTGCAGCATCGGTGGGAGCCCGCTGCGGGCGTAGAGCTTCTGTGCTTCGGCTTCCGCGACCGAATGCGCGTCGTCGCGTAACTCGTTCACTACTCGTCGGCTTATAGCGCCGTATTGTCTTGGCCCATCGCGCAGTTCGCGGTCGATGTCGGCGATCGTGACTTCGCCGCGTTGGAGAACCTCGGCAAACAACTGAGTGCACAACTTGTCGCTGGTCACTGCACGCGTTGTGTCGACCAGGCACCGAACCAAAGGCGCGACGCGGAGGCTACCTTTGATGGTCGGGTCGGGCAATCGGCCCGTGCGCTCCACGCGCACAAAAGATTTGGAGGCGCGTCGTAGGTCCGACGGGATCAGCACATGCACCTCGCTGGGCGTGGCGCCCGTCCCGTAACCGTGCGCGCCGAGGCCGACGCGACCGGTGATCATGCTCGTAGGACCGCAGTACTCCAGTGCGGCGATCGACCGCTGAAGAGGCGTCGGGTACCCGTTGTGCAGTAGATAGACGCTCGGCAGCGCGTGCTGCCAAGGCCCGCCGGGCGCGCACCGGGCGGTGAGGGTGCTGTCAGAGACCTTCGCTTCCCGAAGCATTGCCCGGGTGACGACGCCGTGAGTGCTGAGATCGTGCAGTTGAGACGGTGACCATTTCGGTTTCTTCATGCGCTCACCCTCGACGTTCGCGCCGACATGAAGATCGGTATCCCGCAGGTCGCGAATTGGGTTGTGGATAGCGGAGTCCTGTGGACAACTATGGTCGTGTCGGCGATGGGCGAGGACAGTCGACGCGCCGTTGTGGTGCCGATCTGGTGCGGTCGCACCGGTTGGCATCGATGGCCCGCCACAGTCGTTAGACGGTTGCCACGGACCATCGATGCCGAAAAGGTGCGCTGAAGCAACGGCATCGATGGCCCGCCACAACCGTTAGACAGTTGCCGTGGTCCATCGATGCCGGAAGGGCTCAGCGGGAACCCGCAGAACCTACCTGTCGAACACGCGCAGGTTCCCGGGCGTCCAGAAGCCCGATCTCGTGGCTTCGGCGGTGTCGATGGTCGCCGGGACGGCCTGGGGGTAGTACGGGTCGTAACGCTCCAAGGAGCCCCAGTCGCGCGCCCAGTCCCGGTTGAGGTAGGTGGGCACGGTCACGGGCTGGGCGAGGAGTTCGCTCCATCCCAGCGGGCCACCGTTGTCCGCGGACTGCCAGGTGTCGGTGGAGCTGACGGCCAGCGGGCGGTCGGGGAGGATGCGGTATCCGGGCACCTCGGCGACGCCGTACTGGTGGTCGAAGGGACGCTGGCACGGGAACTGCAGTCCGACGGCCCAGTCGAGCAGCACGGGCTGTTCGCTGCCGATGACGGAGTTCAGCGTCTCCAGCTGCGGAACGCGCGGCGGGGTGAACGCGAACCATTGGTCACCGGTCAGGTTCGGGTCGTTGGCGACGATGCGAACGGCGTCGGCGTCGCCCGGCAGATCGGCGATCGGGATGCGCAGGTTGCGCCACGACGGGGCGGGGCCGATGTCGCGGGGCAGGTAGGTGCCCTTGACGTCGACGGTGCCGTCGGGCTGGCGAGTGCCGTATTCGACGAGCAGCGACTGGCCGTAGGTCATCGCGCCGGTGTCGTCGTACGACAGGATGCGGCCTGCGGCCGAGATGACGATCAGCGGTGCAGAGTCCGAACGCTCCGGCAGCGCATACCAACTCGACGTAGCCGACGCAGGCTCCTGGATGCCCGGCTGGTAGGAGCCGAGGACCGGGGTGGTGGCGGGGTCGAGTCCGAACGGCAGTGCCGCGGTGGAACCGTTGACGCCACGGGCGCCGACGCCTCCTCCGGTGCCCGAGCTCTGGCCTTCCTCGAATGCGGGTCCGACGCTCTGCTGATCCGTATTGCCTTGTCCCGGTTTGACTTCCACGGCGTCGGCGCTGAGGTCCGTCGGCACACCGTTCGGTGTGAAGTTCGACGGCGTCGATCCTCCCAACGGTCCGGTCTCGGGGTCGAAGTCGTCCGGAATCGGTTGCAGCACGCCGGCATTGGCGTCGGATTCGACGAGGACGTCGTTCGCGAGTCCGCACGTGTTTCCGGTCAGTGCCTGGATGTTCGAGCGCGCCAGCGAGTAGGCCGGGTATTGCGACACGGCGCCCTTGACGAGTGACAGCACTTCGAACAGCACCATCAGTCCTGCGATCACGGTCAACGGTGCTGCCGCGAACTTCTTGATGCGTCGTCCGCGTTCGGTACCTGCGCGCGGCTGCGGCGGGGCATAGCCCTCACGCAGATACTGCCATGCGGCGAGTGCCAGCGCGAGCGCGAAGAGCACGAGAAACAGTGTGTTGGACTGGTTTCCGCTCAGCGACACCGTCTTGTCGAACCACGGCACACCGTAGCTGGAGACGTACCACCATCCGTTGATGCCCGAGAACGACAGTGCGAGAACGAACATCAGGCCGGCGAGGAAGATCGTCCTGTTCCGGCGCGAACGCAGTGCGCTCGCGGAGACGGCAACGGCCGTCAGGGCTGCAAGGCTGCCTGCGATGCCCGCGTACGAACCGAAGTGGTGGGTCCACTTGGTCGGGTTGAACATCATGAAGAAGATCGTTCCGAAGACGACGCCCATCAGACGCCACGCGGGCCCGTTGGAGATGCCGGGAACGCGGCGGCGACGCAGCAGCACGAACAGCGTCGTGAAGAGACACAGGATCATGGCGAGGAACGCGAAGCGGCGTGCCACGGAACCGTCGACGGTCTGGACGAACAGGTAGTAGTAGCGCAGGAAGTCCTGGTACCACGCCTCGCTCGGACCGATGGCGGTACGCACCCGCGTCGACTCCATGACCGTCGCGAACGTCTGGTCGGCGAAGACGACGACGAGTACGAGGAAGCCGGCGGCAGCCAGCGGCGCCAGCAGCGGCAACGTTCCGACGAGACGATGACGACGCACCACGATGCGGGCCATCGGGCGGGCACCTGCGAGCAGGGCAGCCACACACATCAGACCGGTGGGCGCCGACGCGAGCGTGAAGGCGCCGATCAGGAACGCGGCCGCGGCGGGCAGCAGCCGCCCGGTGGCGATGGCGCGCTCGATCGAGCACCACGTGAGCAGCGCACCGACGGCAACGATGGGTTCGGGTCGCAGGCCGTTGTTGTAGGGCAGCCAGAAGGCGAGGAAGACCAGGCCACCGGTCCACAGTGCGACGTTGGACTTCCGCACTGCCCGGCCCAAGCGCGGGACGACCTCGCGGCTGATGACCATCCAGCAGAGCACGCCTGCGATCAGCGCGGGCAGACGCATCCACGGGCTTGCCGTCGAGATCTTCGCGAAGACGGCCAGGACGTCGTAGTACCAGCCGAAGGGTGCCTCGGGGACACCGAACCAGCGGAAGTAGTTGGCCATGTAGCCCGACTTCTCGGCAGCGCGGGCCATCGTCAGCAGGTAACCGTCGTCGGAGGTGTTCGCGCCGACGAAGTGCCAGCCGACGAGCACGCCGACGACGGTGACATCGACGCCGGTGAACTTCCACCAGTGCGACGGGAAGAACCTGCGGTGACCGCGGCCGTCGATGCCGTCGAGACGTCCGAGCGCGACCATCGCGGAGATCGTGCAGACGACGGCGACGATCATGGCCAGGAGCTTGAGAAGGGTCGGTGTCGACGAGAACCGCGAGTCGACGTCGATCGTGACCGACATGCCCGCCGGTGCTGCGCCCTGGAGGTCGGTGAAGACGCCGACGACCTGAGGTCGCAGATCGCCGTCGAGGCGTCCGGCGCGTGGGTTGCCCGCGTCGTCCGACAACCCGGTGAATTCGGCCGTGGTGGAGTCGATGTCCGAGTTGATCTCGATGGACCCGCAGGCTGCGCCCTCGACGTCGGCGCGAGGTGCCGACGCGACGACGACGTTGCGGTCGAGAACATCGACCGACCCTTCGCTGACGCGCACGAACAAGCTGTTCAGCGCCGCGCCCTCACCCTGCGCAGGGGCCGTCGCGAGCAGCAGTCCTCCCTGCGGCGGCAGCTGAGCGACGGCGCTACACGGAACGGTCGCGGTGAAGGAAATCGGCGCCTGGGAGACTAGCGGCGCGTCGACGTCCTGAATCGATCCGTTCTGCGGCCACGAGATGGTCGACGTCGTCTGCACGACGGGCAGGAACGGCGTCATGATCGCCAACAGCGCGCCGAGCAGACCCGTGACTATCGCGACCAGCCGCGTCGTGCGGACTTGGGATCGCAGATCGACCGCCGAGCCCTTCTTCGACGGAGCAGGGGGCACAGCGGATGTATCTGTCACGACGTCGGGCACGATTGACGATGTTATGCGACCGTGATCGGTTCATCGCACCCGCGTCGAAAAGAAACCGGCAAGAATCCCGTTTCATCCGACTCTGATGGGTCCCTCCGACTCCCATCCGCTGCGGGTGACCGTGTCGACCGTCAGCTCGGCCGGCGCCGCGGATGAATCGATCGGCGTGAACCGCTCGAGCGAACCCCAGTCGCGGTCCAGGTCGTCGCGTAGATAGGTCGGTACGACCTGCGCAGACAGGACGAGCTGCTGCCATCCGAGCGGTCCGCCGCCGTACGCGTCCATGACGGGGCTGTGGGCTGCCGCACCACTGCGGTCGGGCAGGATCCGGTACTCGGGCAGTTCGGCGACGCCGTCCTTGTGACCGAACGGACGCTGGCACGGGAAACCGAGCGCGACGGTCCAGTCGAGCATCACCGGGACATCGGGTCCGATGACGTCGACGAGCGGGGTCGTGCGCGGAATGCGCGGCGGCGTCACCGCGAGCCACTGGTCGGGCGAGATGTCGGAGTCGGTGGCGACGAGGCGGATGCGGTCGGCGTCACGTGGGATGTCGGCCAGCGGCACCCGCAGGTTGCGCCACGACGGCTGCGGTCCGATGTCGATCGGCGTGATGCGTCCGAGAACCTGGTCTCCCGACGCGTACTCCACCTCGAGCGGCTGGCCCGACGCGACGATGCCGTCGGAGTCGACCGAGCGAATGCGTCCTGCCGCGCTGATGGCGACGAAGTCGTTGGCAGGGTCGTCGGGCAGGGCGAACCACCCGGTCTCGAGAGTCGCGGGTTCCGCCGTGTCGGCGCCGTAGCTGCCCAGAACCGGGGTGCGCGACGCGTCGAGCCCGAACGGCAGGGCGACGGAGCTTCCGTTGATACCGGTGGCCTCCGTGGTGCCGCCTTCGGTGCCGGAAGCCCCGGACGCGGATGCCGTCTGCTGGTCGGTGTCCGCGTCGTCGCCGAATCCGCGGGTGCTCTGCTGCGAGACGTCTTCCTCGTCGGCGGTCAGGTCGGTCGGGACGCCGTCGGGTGTGAATCCGGTGGTTCCCGGCCCGGCGAGGGAGTCCGCGACGGACGAATCGATCGGCGTGAGCATCGAGGAATTCGGATCTCGTTCGACGAGAACATCATTGGCGAGCGAGCACGAGTTCCCGGCCAGTGCGTTCAGGTTCGAACGGGCCACGGAGTACGCCGGATATTGGGCCACGATGCCCTTGGCGAACGACAACAGCTCGAACAGCACGATGAATGCGGACATCACCGTCAGCGCGGACACGCCGAAGCGCGCGGATCGGGCCGGCGCGCGATAGGGCGCGCGGAGATGCTGCCACCCGGCGTACAGGAGCGCGAGCACGGTGAGTCCGAGAAAGACCGTCGAGAAGCCTTTGCCGAGGATCATGGGCGGCTTGTCGAACCACGGGATGCCGTAGCTCGAGACGTACCACCAGCCGTTCGAGCCGGTGAACGCGAGCGCGGTCAGGAACAGGACCGCCGCGGTGAACAGCGTGCGGTTGCGCGCGTTCTCCCGCGTCACGGAGGCGACTGCGACCGCGGCGACGGCTGCGAGCGATGCGGCGAGGCCCGCGTAGACACCGAAGTGGTGCGTCCACTTGGTCGGGGTGAACATCATGAGCGCCAATGCGCCGATCACGATGCCGACGATGCGACGCGACGGGCCGAGCGCCACACCGGGAATGCGGCCGTTGCGACGCAGCATGACGACGATCGTCGTGATGACGCACAGCACCATCGCGAAGACCGCGAATCGGCGAGCGAGCGAGCCGTCGGGCGTGATCTCCATGAGCGAATCCCAGCGGGTGCGCTCGTCGAACCAGGGGACGTTCGGGCCGACGGCCGCACGCGCTTTCGTCGCCTCGAGAACCGTCGTCACCGTTTGATCGGCGAAGACGGCAGCGATGATGACGGTGCCCGACGCGAGAATCGGGGCGAGAACGGCGGCGTACCCGACCATGCGTGCTCGTGCGATGACGACGCGAACGAGGGGGCGTCCGCCGGCGAGAAGGGCGGCGACGCAGATGAGTCCCGTCGGCCCGGCGGCCAACGAGAACGCGGCGATGAGGACGGCGACGGCGGCAGGGAGGAGTCGGCCGGTGGCGATGGCACGCTCGATCGAGCACCACGTCAGCAGCGCGCCGAGAGCGATGACCGGCTCGGGACGTAGGCCGTTGTTGTAGGGGAGCCAGAACGCGAGGAACACCAGTCCCGCCGTCCAGATGGCGACCTTGTCGAAGCGGACGGCGCGACCGAGACGCGGGATCACCTCACGGCTGATGACCGCCCAACACAGCACCGCGGCGACGAGCGCGGGCAGGCGCATCCACGGGCTGGCCGTCGATACCTTCGCGAACGCGGCGAGCATGTCGTAGTACGGCATGCCGAACGGCGCTTCGGGGACGCCGAACCAGCGGTAGTAGTTGGCCATGTACCCGGCGTGCTCGGAGACGCGGGCCATGGTGAGGAGGTAGCCGTCGTCGGACGTGTTCGCGCCGATGAAGTGCCACACCACCAGCACGCCGACGACGATCCCGTCCACCACGGTGACGCGCAGCCAATGCGCGGGGAAGAAACGGCGTCCTCGACGGCCGTCGAGCAGGTCCAACCGATGCAGCGCGATCAGGGACACGATCGTGCCGAGCACCGCGACGGCCATCGCGAGCTTCTTCAGCAACGTCGGGGTCGACGAGAACCGTGAGTCGATCTGCACGTCCACGCTCAGACCTGCGGGCGCGGCGCCGTCGAGTTCGGAGAAGATACCGACCGTCTGGGGGCGTTGGTCACCCTCGATCGTGGTCGTGACGTCGGTGCCCGCGGCCGACGCGGTGCTCACGACGTCCGTCGAGCTGATGTCCACCGACGAGCACGACGCCAGCTCGGCGTCGGTCAACGACAGCAGTACCTGTTCGCGCAACACCGCCTGCAGGCCGCCCTCGGTGCGGGTCACGACGAGTCCGACGCCCTGGGCGTCGGGCGCGCCCGGTGCGGTCGTGGACAGAACGACCGTGTCGGGAGCTGCACCGGAGATCACGTCGCACGGGATGGACGCGTCGATCGACAGCGGCGAGTACGACACCAGCGGCGCCTCGACGGAGTTCAGCGTTCCGTTCTGCGGCCAGCTGATCGACGCCGAATCCTGAGTGACCGGCAGCAGTGGCGTCACGATCGCCGCGAGGACGGCGATGACACCGGAGACGACAGCGACCAGTCCCGCCGAGATACGTGACGTCGATTTTGCGGAAGGCGGTTTCGGTGCGGTGGCTGCTGCGGTGGACACGATTGTCGATGCTAGGGCACGGTCCTGTGGGCCCCTGTTTCTCGCAGGTCAGGGAGTGTTCACCAACGGGCGCACGTCCCACACCCAGACGCCGCCGTGAAATTCGCCTTCCGAACCAAGGAGTTGGTCGACGGTTCCGCGCAGCGCGGTGGCGTTCTTTCCCGGCGGCAGGACGACGACGTCGGCGTTCCAGAAGCGCAGATCGTCGACGGCCTGTGCCCGTTGGTCGGGAGTGATGTCCGGGACCGTGCCGGAGTTCTGCACGGATCCGAGCAGCAGAGCGGTCGGACGATCGACGGCACCGTACTTCGCCTTCTTGTCGGCCGCGTCGCTCGGCCCGACGAAATAGCCTGCGGCGAGCGGGAATTGCATGTCGGCTTGGATCTGCCAGCGCAGCGGACGTGCGTCCTCGGGGCGCGGCAGCGGCACGGTGACGACCGAGCCGTCGGACACGTAGTTCTTCCACTCGTCGCCCGCGAAGAACTGAGGCGTCGGCGACCGATCGACGGCCTGCAGCGGCGTCGGTACGAGCGGAATCAGGGCCAGCGCCAACGCGATCGACCACAGCGCAGGAACCGGACGCAATCCGCGTCCGAATGCCTTGTCGGTGGCGACGACGATCAGCAACGCGAGCGCGGGCACGGCGGCCAGCGCAAAACGAGTTTCGAGCACCGACTCGACGAGATGCACGTCGGCCAGCCACGTCCACGGCAATTCGATTCCGGTGTCGCGCTTGCCGATGTACAGCTCGGATCCGAGGGACAGAACGCTCACGACGACGACCGTCACGGCCGCGGCGCGCACTCGGGCCTCGCGCCACATCCACAGGGTGGCGATCAGACCCAGGACGAGCAGCGGCCAGCCGAAGTAGGCGTTCTCCTCGGTGGCGTTGATGCTGACGTCCTGGCCAGGTGTAGCCGTGCCGCCGATGGATTGAGCCGGGAACTGGAACAGAGCTTTGACGTCGTTGCCCATGTTGCCGTGTTCGAGGAACGAGTAGCTCTGCGGCCCGAAGAACTGCCAGTACAACGGAATCGCGACGAGCAGCAGCGTCAGGATCGCGGCCAACGGAAGGCTTTTCGACGCGTTCTTCACCGCAGGAACGAAGCTTCGCGGGCTGCCGAGGTAGTAGGCGAAGGCGAACACGCCGAACGCGATCGCGAAGATCAGCAGCGGCTCCTCGCCCAACATGATCTGCAGCGCGACGACGAGGCCGAGCGTGATGGTACTGCGGCGGGTGGGGCCGTCCTGTGCGATGCCGATGACGAGCGATGCGATCACCGGCAGCAGGAACAGGACGACGAAGTTCGGGTGACCGTTGGCGTGCGACACCATCCCTGGGGCGAATCCGCAGAGCGCTCCTCCGAGTGCCGACGCTCCCTTCGAGGCGCCGACGCGTCGCGAGAACAGCCAGTACCACGCGTACGCGGTGCCGCCGAGGCCCGCGGTGAGGGCGATGGCCCACGTGACGGTCGGGCCGAACAGCAACGTCACGGGTGCGAGCGGAATCGACAGCCCGAACATCGCCGTGTTGGCCATCAGGTTCACGCCGAGCGGGTAGTTCTGCAGATCGCTCGACATCGGATTGTCGAGGTGCGCGACGGCATGCGCTGCGACGGCGAAGAACCATTCCCACATGGCCTGGTCCTGGCCGCTGTTGTACAGGTACCCGCTCGACAGGTTTCGCCACTGACCTTGCAGGACGAACAGGGCGCCGACGGTGAACGCTACGGCGGCCGCGAGGTCGGCGCGGTCGAGCCGTCGTCGCGCCCCGGTCTTCTGTTCCTGCGTCGTCCCCGAAGGCCCGAGAACGGTCTGGTCGGTGGTTGTCATCGAATCGAACGTTACGTGAACGTTATGTGTTTTGCCTACGAAACCCTCGTGACCAGCGCAAACGGTCCGATGTCGGTGACGGTGAACCGCGAATCCTCGAACAGCGACTCGTCGAACGTGACGGTGTAGCGCCGTACGTTGGGGTCGTTCGGGTAGACGTCCTCGGCGAGGCGCAGCGTGTAACCGTCTGCGCCGCGGCGGAACAGGAAGGCGTCGGGAGCTGTCCATTCGCTGCTGTCCATCGCTGCGACGAGCTCGTCGGGCGACCCCAGCTCCGCCCAGTCCTCGATGGCTGCGGCCCGCTGATCGAACTGAGCCAGCGGATTCGCGTAGTGCGACGTCAAACCCTGGAAGCCGAAGTACGGGTAGTAGCTGAGGAACGACGTGTCTGCCGTCAGCACGATCGTCTCGTCGCGAGGCTTGCCGAGTTGCTCACCGATGGCCTTGTCGACGTCGCCGTAGTACGACACCGCGCTCGGTGGCCGCTTGTCGGCGCGCACCCCGTCACCGTCGGTGTCCTGGTAGGCGACGGTGATCTCGGTCTGAAGCACCTGCGGGATGTTCTGGGCGAACGCCAACGCCCCCACGGCCGCGACGACGACCGCTGCGGCCTTGAACCGCACCGGCTCGTTGATCGCCTGGTAGATCGCCTTCGAGCCCCCGATGAAACCGAAAATGCCTGCGGCGCCGAGCAATACGATCAGTACCGCTTCGAGTCTGAAACTCAGCAGCGTCGTTCCCGCGACGGTCGCGGCCATGGACAGCAGCGTCCACAGATACACCGCGACGACGCCGATGGTCAGTGCCTGTGCCCGTCGCGACGTGGCGGTCCGCACGGCGAGCCACAGTGTTCCGATCATCGTGAGCGCGCCGAGGAGCGAGAACTCGAACATCGGGAACGGCAATGTCGCACCGGTTTCCGGTAGATAGTGCAGTGCGGTCCCGGACGTCGCCGGTGTACCGGTCAGCGCATCGATCAGATACGGCAGCCACACCGTCAGCGCGACGAGCCCGGAGATCGCCGCGATCACGGCGAGCCTGACGACGACGGGTATCGCTGCGCGCCACGTTTTCTCGGCGCGAATGCCCAGGAACGCCGAGACGATTGCCATCAGTACGACGGCGAACGCGGCCATCCCGAGGTAGAGGGTGTAGAACGTCGCAGCGAGACCGAGGAACAGGCCGGTCCCGACGACGGCGCCCCAGCCCCAGTTCTTGCCCGCCTTTGTCGGCATCGATGGACCGCTGTTGCCGTCTATCGGATGCCGCGGACCATCGATGCCGACGAAGCCGGCAGTCACCGGCCGATTCAGCGCACCCCACGCGAGCAGGAAGGCCGGCGCGATCAGGAGAGCGATGACGGCACTGTAGGCCTCGGGAGATGCATAGGCGACGACGAGAGCCGTCGTGACTGCAGAGACCGCGACGGCCAGGTCCGCGCGAACCAGTTGGCGCCACAGTGTGTAGGCGACGACGGCAGTGACGGCGAGGAAGCCGATTGCGAACGGCTTGAACACTTCCCAGCCGTCCATGCCGAGCAGGTTGCCGACGCGTCCGCCGATCCAGAACCATCCGGCCGGGTAGAACGGCGGAATGTCCGCGTACGTCATGTCGCGCAGCGCAGCCGAATCCGTCAACCGCGTCAGGTATTCGGTGCGAAACTCCTGGTCGACGCTGATGCCGAACAGATAGAGTTTCGTTGCCGCCAAAGGCATTCCGAGCGTGACCGTCACGAAGCCGGACAGGCCCACCCACGTGAGCCCGCGTGCCAGCCATGCACGAGTGCCGCGTCGGTACAGCACGATGGCCGCACCGAGCAGGGCGGCACACACGACCTGCCCCAGCGTCGTGAGTGCCCGTGTGACGTTGGACGAGTTGAACGCCGGCCACTCGACGAGCGAGAAGGCGTACAGCCCGACCGTCGCAACGACTGTCGCGACGAGAGCGGCCAGTACGCCGTCGACGGCGGTCCCGAGCGCTCGCTTCATCTAGATGGGCAGCTTGCGGAAGATGGGCCGCGGGACGTGCCGCAGGATCATCATCACGAAGCGGAACGGTCCGGGTGCCCAGACCAGGTCCTTGCCCTTCTGCGACGCGGCGACTGCCAGCGCGGCGATGTCTTCCTTGTCGACGGTCAGCGGTGCTTCCTTGACGTGGGCGCTGAACTTGGTGCGCACCATGCCCGGGCGGATGACGGTGACGCGAGGACCGAACGGGCGCAACGCTTCTCCGAGTCCGAGGTAGAAGCCGTCGAGACCCGCCTTGGTGGAGCCGTAGACGAAGTTCGAGCGACGCACGCGCTCACCGGCGACCGACGACATGACGATGATGCGTCCCGACGCCTGTGCCTTCATCTTCTCGCCGAGCAGCACGCCGACGGAGACGGACGCGGTGTAGTTGATGTTGGCCGTCAACACCGCCTTGCGCTGGTCCTGCCACAGTTCCTCGGCGTCGAAGTCGACGGCGAATGCCACGATGGCGACGTCGACGTCACCCTTGGACCAGGCTTCGTCGATGACCTTCGGGTGCGACGCGGTGTCGAGAGCATCGAAGTCGATGACGTCGACTGCCTTGGCGCCCTTGGTCGTCAACTGTGCGACGGCACTGTCGCGCAGCGGGTCGTTCGGCAGAGCCGCAAGGATGACGCGGGCGGGCGATTTCGCCAGGTACTCCTCGGTGATGGCGAGACCGATCTCGCTGGTGCCACCGAGTACGAGAATGGTCTGCGGATTACCCACAGCGTCGATCGTCACAGCAATTCCAACCTTCTGGCCATATCGGAGGCGAAAACGCCTGTGGGGTCGACGGATCGGCGGACCTTGATCCACTCGTCGATCCGCGGGTACATCGCGTGGAAAGTCTCGGCGGTGGTCCGCGAGTCCTTCGCCGTGTAGAGGCGTCCGCCGAATTCGAGGACGCGCTTGTCGAGTTCGCGCACGAATTCGTTCAGCCCCGGCTTGATCGGGAAGTCGACGCAGATGTTCCAACCCGGAATCGGGAAGCTCAGTGGCGCTTTGTTTCCCGGGCCGAACAGCTTGAAGACGTTCAGGAACGAGTAGTGACCCGAACGCTGAATGTCGACGATGATCTTCTTGAACTCCTCGACGGCCTCCGGCGGCACCACGAATTGGTACTGCAGGAATCCCTTGGATCCGTAGGCGCGGTTCCACTCACCGAACATGTCGAGTGGGTGGTAGAACGCCGTGAGGTTCTGCACCTTGTTCCGGTAGTTGCCCGCCTTGCGGTACCAGACCTCGCCGACGGCGGAGAACGTGTACTTGTTCGCCAGACCGTTCGGGAAGATGTCCGGGAACGTGACGAGGGGCTTGGCGTTGAACCGCAGCGGATCCTTCTGCAGCTTCTCGGGCAGCTGATCCAGTCGAGCCAATGATCCACGTGAAACCGCAGCGCGACCCAGCTTCGGGGGAGCGGCGACGGCGTCGAACCAGGCGCTCGAGTAGTCGTAGTTGTTCTCGCTGCCATCGGTGTGGAGCGCGATGGTCTCGTCGAGAGTCTGCGTGACGTCGCCGTCGGCGATGAAGTACGCGGTCTCCGTCGGCGTCATCTCGATGGTGGCGCGCAGGATGATTCCGGTCAGACCGTTTCCGCCGATCGTGGCCCAGAACAGCTTGGAGTTGCGGCCGGCGGGGGTGAGGTGACGAATTTCTCCGTCGGCGGTCAGCAGTTCCATCGAGCGCACGTGGTTGCCGAAGCTTCCGGCGCTGTGATGGTTCTTACCGTGGATGTCGCAGCCGATGGCGCCACCGATGGTGACCTGACGCGTACCCGGCAGCACCGGAACCCACAGGCCGAACGGCAGGGCCGCACGCATCAGAGCGTCGAGGCTCACACCGCCGTCGACGTCGACGATGCGTGTCGTCGCGTCGATGCTGTGAATGCCGTTCAGCGCGGTCATGTCGACGACGAGGCCGCCGGAGTTCTGAGCGTTGTCACCGTACGACCGGCCAAGGCCACGTGCGATGACGCCGCGGCGAAGGTGGGACGGCTTGCTGTCGTTCTGCTCTGCGACCTGCTTGACGGCCTTCGCGATGAGCTCGGGGTCCGAGGTGGAGAGCACCTCACCCGTCGAGGGCGCCGTGCGTCCCCATCCGGTGAGTGTGCGGGTGTGCGTGGGTAGCGGCGCAGTGTTCCCGGCCTGGGGTTCCAGGGGGAAGAGTGCGTCGTCGGCTGTCGTGGACATCGGTGTAGAGGGTACCCGCTTCGACGGGTCGCTCCGCAGGCTGCGCTGAGGCTCAGGGGTGAGGGCTAGTCTCTGTGGTCGTGTCCACCCAAGACGACCGGCCGACCGGCGACGAGCATCACGCGCCTCTCCCCGTCGAACTGCCACTGACCGAGAACATCGCCGACGAGGCGCTCGACCTGAAGACTCAGATCATCCGATTCCTGGCGACGGGTGTGCTGTCGGCTGTTTTCGACTTCTCGATCACGATCGCGCTGCAGTACGGACTCGGCCTGCAGCTGTCCATCGCCAAGGCGGTCGGATTCGTGGTGGGAACAACCGTCGCCTACCTGATCAATCGGCGCTGGACGTTCAAGGCGGAACCGTCGAGAGCTCGGTTCATCGCGGTCGTCCTGCTCTACGCAGCCACGTTCGGGGTGCAGAACCTGCTGTACACGGTGTTCGGCCACCTGTGGCCCGAGGAAATCCTGTACAGCGCGGCCGCGTTCGTGATCGCCCAGGGCACCGCGACGGTCATCAATTTCGTCGTGCAGCGTGCGGTGATCTTCAAGATCCGCTGATCCGCGCAGGTTGCAGCAATTGCGCAGGTTGCAACGTGCGCGTGTGCTGGAAGGTGCGCGGTCGGGGGTCTGGCGCTCGTACACAGCTGACGCTGCCGACGACATCTCCAGTGTAGATCTCGGTGGTCGCCGGCTCATCTAATGAACAGCCCCAGCTCTTCCCTTTCTCTTATATACATCTTACGCTTCCGACGA
>NZ_JAAFYV010000047.1:0-40104 GCF_011770055.1 Rhodococcus sp. B10
GTCGCGTGTGCTTCAGGTGTCCATCGATGCAGCAGCCGACACATCACGGGAAAGACAGCCATCGGCGTCAGCGCGGAAACGAGTCAAACCACTGCATCGACGAACCATTCCAGTATCACTGCGCGGAAAGTAGCAGCCTGGGCCAACCAAGCGCGCACGGGCGCCTCGCGCACCTTCCCTATTTCTGTAACGTGTTCTAGCCTCGTTTCATGACTGACTTCGCGAAGCTGTTCATCGGTGGCCAGTGGACGCCGCCATCGACCGGGGAGAAGCTGGAAGTCTTCTCCCCCGCAACGGAGGAGCGGGTCGGGAGCACTCCCGTGGCCGCCCCGGCAGATATCGACGCCGCCGTCGGTGCCGCGCGCAGAGCCTTCGACTCCGGGCCGTGGCCGCGGTCGACACCCGCGGAACGAGCACAGGTTCTAGCCAGTGCACGCAAGTTGATCGAGGCACGGATGCCCGAGATCGGGGCGACGCTCACCGACGAGATGGGCGCCCCCGGCGTCATGGTCGGCATGCTGCAACAGACGCCGTCGCTGGCGGTCCTCGACTTCTACGCGTCGTACGCTGAGACTTTTCCGTGGGAGGAGACGCGGCACGGCATCTTCGGCCAGACCACGGTGACGCGCGAGCCCGTCGGCGTCGTCGCGGCCGTCATCGCATGGAACGTGCCGCTGTTCCTGGCCATCAACAAGCTCGCTCCCGCGCTGCTGGCCGGCTGTTCGGTGCTGCTGAAGCCCGCACCGGAAGCACCGCTCGCCGTGAATCTGCTGGCCGACATCTTCGCCGACGCCGGCCTTCCCGACGGTGTGCTGTCGATTCTGCCCGGCGGCCCGGACACCGGCGAATACCTCGTCTCGCATCCGGACGTGGACAAGGTGACGTTCACCGGGAGCACGGCCGTCGGCAGGACGATCGGAACGATCGCGGCACAGCAGCTCAAGCGTTGCTCGCTCGAACTGGGCGGCAAATCAGCAGCAATCCTGTTGCAGGACATGGACGTTGCGTCGACCATGCCGATGCTGCTGCTGTCCGGCCTACTGAACAGCGGCCAAGGTTGTGCCGCACAGACACGCATCCTCGCGCCGCGTTCGCGGTACGACGAGATTCTCGACGCGATGGTCGCGGGCGCGGGCGCCATGGTCGTCGGCGACCCGAAGGACCCCGCGACCCAGCTCGGCCCGCTGATCTCCGAGAAGCAGCGCCGCCGCGTCGAGGGTTACATCGAAGCGGGTAAGGCCGAGGGCGCGCGGCTCGTACTCGGCGGCGGTCGTCCGGACGGCCTCGACACCGGCTGGTTCGTGGAGCCGACCATCTTCGCCGACGTCGACAACTCGATGACCATCGCACGCGAGGAAATCTTCGGCCCGGTCCTGTCCGTCATCCCGTACGACTCCGAGGACGAAGCCGTCAAGATCGCCAACGACTCGGACTACGGCCTCGCCGGCTCGGTCTGGACCACCGACATCGACCACGGGCTCGAGATCGCGGCGCAGATTCGCACCGGCACGTACGCCATCAACTGGTACGCCTTCGACCCGAGCGCCCCCTTCGGCGGCTACAAGAACTCCGGCATCGGACGCGAGAACGGCCCCGAGGGTCTCGACGCGTTCTGCGAGTCGAAGTCGGTTCTGATGCCGCCGGGATATGTGCCTGCGGCGCCCGTGCGCGGATAGTTGCACCCTGGCCCAACTATCCGCGCACGGGCGCGGAGCGCACTACGCGCCCAGACGCTGCTTCAGCGCGTCGAACTCGTCCTTGATGCCGGTGGGAAGCTTCTCGCCGACGAAGTCGAACCACTCCTCGATCAGCGGGATCTCGGCCTTCCACTCGTCGACGTCGACGTTCAGAGCCTCGGCGACGTCCTCGACCGTGGTGTCGAGGCCGGAGATGTCCAGAGCGTCGGCGGTCGGGACGACACCGATCGGGGTCTCGACGCCCGCAGCCTTGTGCTCGATACGCTCGACGATCCACTTCAGGACGCGAGAGTTCTCACCGAATCCGGGCCACAGGAAGCGCTTGTCGTCGCCGCGACGGAACCAGTTGACGTAGAAGACCTTGGGCAGCTTGGAGTCGTCGGCGTTCTTGCCGAGGTCGATCCAGTGCTGGAAGTAGTCTCCGACGTTGTAACCGAGGAACGGCAGCATCGCCATCGGATCGCGGCGAATGGTGCCGACCTTGCCCTCGGCCGCTGCAGTCTGCTCGGAGCCGACCGTCGCACCCATGAACACGCCGTGCTGCCAGTCGCGGGCCTCGGTGACGAGCGGAACCGTCGTCTTACGACGTCCACCGAACAGGATCGCCGAGATCGGCACACCCTTCGGGTCGTCCCATTCGGCAGCCATCGACGGGCACTGCGACATCGGCACGCAGTAGCGCGAGTTCGGGTGTGCGGCAAGCGAATCCGACTCGGGCGTCCACTCGTTGCCCTTCCAGTCGATCAGGTGATCCGGCCGGTTCTCCAAGCCTTCCCACCACACGTCGCCGTCGTCGGTGAGTGCGACGTTCGTGAAGACCGAGTTGCCCTGGTCGATGGTCTTCATCGCGTTGGGGTTCGAGTCCCAGTTGGTTCCCGGTGCCACACCGAAGAATCCGAATTCGGGGTTGACCGCGTAGAGACGGCCGTCCTCACCGAAGCGCATCCAGGCGATGTCGTCGCCGATCGTCTCGGCACGCCAGCCCGGAATGGTCGGCTGGATCATCGCGAGGTTGGTCTTGCCACAGGCCGACGGGAACGCCGCGGCGATGTAGTAGGCCTTGTCCTCGGGGGAGATCAGCTTGAGGATGAGCATGTGCTCGGCGAGCCAGCCCTCGTCGTGCGCCATCGCCGACGCGATGCGCAGCGAGTAGCACTTCTTTCCGAGCAGGGCGTTGCCGCCGTATCCCGAGCCGTAGCTCCAGATCTCGCGATCCTCGGGGAAGTGGGTGATGTACTTCGTGTCGTTGCACGGCCAGGGAACATCCGCTTCGCCCTCGGCGAGCGGGGCACCGAGCGAGTGCAGCGCCTTGACGAAGAACCCGTCGATGCCGAGCTTGTCCAGCACGGCCGAGCCCATGCGGGTCATGACGCGCATCGAGACGACGACGTACTCCGAGTCGGTGATCTCGACGCCGAGCTTGGGGTCGTCCGCTCCGAGCGGGCCCATGCAGAACGGCACCACGTACATGGTGCGTCCGCGCATGCTGCCGCGGTACAGGTCGGTCATGATGCCGCGCATCTCCGACGGTTCCATCCAGTTGTTGGTGGGACCTGCGTCGATCTCGCGCTGGGAACAGATGTAGGTCCGCGACTCCACGCGGGCCACGTCCGACGGATCGGAGTTGCCCAGGAACGAGTTGGGCTTCTTCTCGTCGTTCAACCGAGTGAAGGTGCCTGCGTCGACCAGCTGGGTGGTGAGGCGCTCCCACTCCTCGTCCGAACCGTCAGCAAAGACCACCCGATCCGGCTCGGTGAGTTCTGCTACCTGCTGAACCCACGCAAGAAGTTCCTTGTGCTGGGTGGGAGGCGCGGCGTCAGTGCCGTTCAATCCGGGAATGGTCGCTGAGGTCATCTAACTCTCCTGGGGTGAGCCGGAATCAGTTCCACTTCGTCCACTGCTGGGCTTGGCAGGGGCGTGAGGCAGACCTGATCTTCCCCTCTCGGTGGGGAACTGCCCGATCGCGCGGTCCGCGTATACAGCATCATACTGGCTACGTCAAACCGACGACACGGGCGCCGGGTGTCCTGGTCTCAGGTTAACGCCGCATGTCGTCATTCCGGAATCAGGGTGTTGTCCGATTGGTCACAGAAACGATTCAGCTACCGGAAAGTAAGAGTTCAGACCCCTCACGCTGCGGAGATTCCATGTCAGGACATTACAAACAACGACTTCTTTTCATTCGAACAATTCCCCGGAATCCGTCCGTTTCCATTGCGAAGTACCGTCAGCTGCGCGAAAAACTTCCCAGGATTCGTAATGGCCGTCACGGGCCACCGCCGAAAACGTATCCATCACAGTGTCCCCATCTCGGTCCGTAGCGACGGTCACGCCGGCCTCGGTGCGCACGACACGTGTCTCCGACATGCCATCGCCGTCGAGATCGAACATCTCGACGCCGAGACCGAACGGGTCGTGATGTTGCGCGTCGACGTCCTGTTCGCTGTCGAAATCGGAACCGAGGAGAAATGCGTCGTCGATATCCATCACCCGGCGCTCCCTTCTGTGTCGTAGGGCCTAGTTGTTAGGACGCACCTCGGAGAGCGCCGGTTCCTGCGCCGCGACGACGAATCTCTCCACGCCCCGATCCAGAGCGGCCAGATCGCGGTCACAAGCCGCCAGCACCGACGCGCGATGATCGGCCGCGGTGCGGAGTTCCGATTCCACGCGGTCGAGCTCGGATTCGGCCGCGAGCGTCGCCGTCCCGATCGAATCGGTCGACGCCGACACGAACGCCTCTTCGACGGCGAGGATGCGAGCCTGTGCCGCCTGTTCCCACGACGACTTGGCCGAGGCAGCGGCGTCCGACGTCCACGTACGCAGATGCGCCCGATCCGCTACCGACGCGCGCGCACGCACCACCCACCAGGCCGAGAACGCGCCGAGAAGAAGTGCCGCAGGGACGACCGCGACCTCGAACGCGGGGAGCATCGACAACGGGGACACCACGATGCGGGCCAGGCCGACACCCGCGGACGCGCCGACCACCACCATGACTTTGTCCTCGCCGGTGCGGCGTCGCCGAGCGGGAGGCTCGATCCTCGCGAGTTGCGTTGCAGTCGAAGGCAATTCGATGTCGACCTCGACGTCGGTAGCAATCGCCTGCACCCGTTCGGTGACCCCGCCGTCCACTCGTTCACCGGCTCGCGTCAACTGCTGCGACAGGTCGGCAGGCAGATGTCGCAGTTCCGACCGCGTCGCGGACGCTATTGCCTCGCGGGCCCCCGCGACGAACGTGCGCGATTCCTCGCCGATCTCGTGCGTCACGTCGACGCGGAGCATCTGGAGTCTGTTCCGCAGCGTCGTCGTGCGTACCCGCCGTTCCCGGTCTCGTCGCTCGAGCAGATCGGCGCGTTCGGCGCGAAGGCCGACGGTCGCGCCCGTTCCGGTCACCTCACGCGCTCGGTCGACGATCGCGCGGCGGGCTCCGGCGACAGCGGCATGAACGGCGGCGTTGTACTTGCGCTCGCGCAGCATGCCGGGCGGTCGCTGCAGCGCATCGGCCAGAAACGCGCCGAGCGCAGCGATGCCCGACTCCTCGTACAGCGCGTCGCGCGCGGCCGCGTCGGCGACGTGACGTGCGCGGCGGGCGATGCCGGCCGACGTGGGCCACACCTCGACGTCGACGGCCCGAGGTATGTGCTCGGCGATCGACGACGCCACCGACCGCGTCACCTCGCGCCAATCTCGGTGCGCATCGATTCCGTCGACGACGATGGCGACCGTGGTCGATTCGAGCGCAGGCCGCATCTCGGCGAGCGCTCGACGCCCGATCGGGGAGGACGCGTCGACGGCGAACATCACGACGGCGGCCGAGTCGACGCGGGCGGCGGTCGGCGTAACGCCGAGGTGACGGAGTTCCTCGAGCAGAGTCGTGACGTCGGCATCGTGGATCCCGGTGACGAACAACCCTTCGGGCACAGCCCGGCGCGCGGCCCCGACGGCGTCGAGTCCGTCGGGAAACCATCGTCTGATCACGCCACCCATGTCGCCGGGGACGTCGATCACGATGCATGCACTCTCAGGTAGCCCCGCGAGATCGCGACCGCAGCCCGGCAGAAGTCGGGATTCGACGCCGAACGCGCTCGCCGGTGCCACTCGACCGCCGCTGCCAAGGGCTGACCGAGGTCACGCGCCTCGCCCACCGCACGCAGCGCCGACCGCATGACCGCCAGCACCGCCTCGTCGGTGGCGAGGTATCGCTCGATCTCCTCGCTCACGCGAGGGTGTTCCGCACACAACTCGGTCAGCCGATGCAGGAGCCGGCCTTCCCTGTCGGTACGGATGCCGTCGATACAGCGTCCGACGGCGTCGAGCACCGGCCGGACGCCACTGGCGTCGGCCAGCATGAGTCGCAGGGTGGCGTCGTCGACGGTGGGGTCGTTTCGAAGTATCCCCACGAGCAAGCGCACACCCGCCATTTCCACCTGATCGACCAGTACGCGTCGACGCCGTCCGGTTTCCGCGTCCGGTGCCGCGAGCGCGAAACGATCGGGCGTGAGTACTGCGTCGTCGGGCAACGATGCCGCCGTGCAACGAAGGTCGGCGAACGACGACGGCTCGCCGCGGGACAGGCTGCGCGCCACGGTGGCCATCAACGGCAGCACAGGAACGCCGACGGTGGCCGCCGACCGAGCGACCGTGTCCGACGCGTCGTCCAGCGTGTCGGCCTTGGCGAGCACGGCGACTGCCGTCGCCACCGACGACAGGACCTCGACGTCGGCGGCTTGCGCTCCCCCTGCCAACACGTGCACGACGACGTCGCCGTCGAGGATCGGATCGGGTGAGCGGGGAACGTCGACGGCCGCAGCCTCGGTGATGTCGACGGCGTCGCCGAAGCCCACTGATTCCGAGAGGGCTGCTTCCACGACCGCGCGCACTGTGGACTTTCCGACGCCCACTCGCCCGGACACCTGCACTCGGATGCGCGCGAAGCATCTGTCGAGTGCCAGGTCGATCTCACGCCCGAGATGCGCGTCGCGCACCGACGACTCCGACGCCAGTCGGCGAAGACGCCCTTGATCCACCCCGTTCATCGCGACCCCCCGCTTTTCACGTATCCCCGCCCCGGATTCGCGGGCAATTCTGACATACCGGTCCGACAGATTCGCGAATCCGCGGGCCGCTGGCCTGCGGTGACACCACAAGTCTCAACTACAACTCGAGACCCACCTGTCACACACTCTCTCGATGGGCGACAATGGACGCGTGAACGACGCACGGAGCACCACCCACAGCCCTCGACCAGAGGACGAGCGGCCCACCGACAAGGGCTCTCGGCTCTACCCTCGAGTGACGAGTTTTCGGTCTCGGCGTGGCGCTCTGACCGCTGCTCAGCAGGCCACATGGGACACCCTGTGGCCGAAGATCGGCCGCGACGTCGCCGACGAACACATCGACGTCGACGCATGGTTCGGCAGGTCCGGCCCCGCGATTCTGGAGATCGGATCCGGCACCGGAACCGCGACGACGGCGATGGCCAAGGCCGAGCCGCACGTCAACCTCATGGCCGTCGAGGTCTATCGCCCCGGACTGGCACAGACTCTCCAGCAGATCGAGCGCGACGACATCGAGAACATTCGTCTGCTGCGCGGCGACGCGATGGACGTTCTGGAGAACATGTTGACGTCGGAGTCGTTGACCGGGGTGCGCGTGTTCTTTCCGGATCCCTGGCCGAAGGCGCGTCACCACAAGCGCAGGCTGCTGCAGGGGCCGACGTTCGCGATGATCGCCGACCGTCTGAAGCCCGGGGGCGTTCTCCATGTCGCCACCGATCACGCCGAGTATGCAGAATGGATCGCCGAGGCCGGGAACGCCGAACCGAGGTTGTCCGTTCTCGACTGGGAATCGCCGATGACACACGAGCGTCCGGTCACCAAGTTCGAAGGCAAAGCACAGCTTGTCGGCAGCTCGGTGACCGAGCTCATATGGGGGAAGAGCAGATGATGAACGCCAGCGCAGACGTGTCGGACACCACGCTCGCCCCGATGCCCACGCTCGACACGGGTGATACTCGACACACGAAGCGAGTGCTCCTGGTCTGGGACGCCCCGAATCTCGACATGGGTCTCGGCGCGATTCTCGGCGGACGCCCGACGGCTGCGTACCGGCCGCGGTTCGATGCGCTGGGACGATGGCTTCTGCACCGCACCGCGGAGCTGTCCGCATCGGGCACGTCCACGCTCGAACCCGAGGCGACGGTGTTCACCAACATCGCGCCCGGCAGCGCCGACGTCGTTCGACCCTGGGTCGAGGCTTTGCGTAACGTGGGATTCGCTGTTTTCGCGAAGCCGAAGGTCGACGAGGACAGCGACGTCGACGCCGACATGCTCGACCACATCGCGCTGCGCAGTCGCGACGGTGGACTGGCAGGCGTCATGGTTGCGTCGGCCGACGGTCAAGCGTTTCGTGAACCGTTGGAAGACATTGCCGCGACCGGTGTTCCCGTCCACGTACTGGGATTTCGCGAGCACGCGAGCTGGGCCGTCACCTCGGAGACGCTGGAGTTCCTCGACCTGGAGGACATCCCGGGAGTCTTCCGTGAGCCTCTGCCTCGCGTGAGCCTGGACTCCCTGCCGGACGAGGGCGCATGGTTGCAGCCGTTCCGTCCACTGTCCGCCCTGCTCGTCGGGCGTCAAGGAGTTTCGTAGTGTTCGCCAGATGGGGAGATCTCGTCTACCGCTTGCGGTTCACGGTCATCGGAGTGATGGTCGCCGCCCTTCTGGGCTTCGCCGCGTACGGACTCGACCTGAACGACCATCTGAGCCAGAGCGGCTGGGACGACCCGGGCTCCGAGTCCGTCCAGGCGGCCAAGCTCGCCGACGACACCTTCGGGCGTGACAAACAGGGCGACGTCATCGTTCTGTACACGGCTCCCGAGGGCAAGACGATCGACGACCCGGAGTTCAACACGAAGGTCACCGACAGCCTGAACTCGCTCGTCGCCGACCATCCGGACCAGATCGAGAAGATCAACGGAACGTACTTCAAGGTCGACGGCGTCGTCAGCGTCGCCGCGCTCGCGACCGCGGACAAGACTCACGCCATCGCCAGTATCGCCATGCTCGGCGACAACGACACCGAGCTGACGAACAACTTCCAGGACGTGAAGGACGCCTTCTACATCGACGGGGTCGATGTACAGGTCACCGGCTTGCAGGCCGTCGCAGGCGCACTGCAGTCCACGATGGCGGGTGACATCCACCGCATGGAACTGTTGGCCATCCCGGCCGTCGCCGTCCTGCTGTTCTTCATCTTCGGCGGCGTCGTCGCCGCGGCGCTCCCGCTCATCGTGGGCGGTCTGACCGTCGTCGGCGCCAACGGCATCGTCAAGGTCTTCACCCACTTCACCGACGTCAACAGTTTCGTCGCCCCCGTCGTCTCGCTGGTCGGTCTCGGCCTCGCCATCGACTACGGCCTCTTCATCGTGTCCCGCTTCCGTGAAGAACTCGGCGACGGCTACTCCGTCCAACAGGCCGTTCGACGATCGGTCATGACGGCAGGACGAACCGTCGTCTTCTCGGCGACGATGATCGTCGCCAGCCTCGGTGGACTCCTGCTCTTCCCGCAGGGCTTTCTCAAGTCGGTGGCCTACGGGTCGATCGCAACGGTCGTTCTCGCCGCGTTGACGGCGGTGACGATCCTGCCCGCGATCCTGTCGATCCTCGGCCGACGCGTCGACGCGCTCGGATTCAAGTTCATGCGCAAGACCAAGTCGTCCGAGGAAATCGAGAACGGCATGTGGGGCAAGCTGACCCGCTGGGTCATGCGCAACCCGCTGAAGGTCACCGTTCCGATCGTCCTCGGCCTCGTGCTGCTCACCCTCCCCGTCGGCAACATCAAGTTCGGCGGCATCAACGAGACCTACCTGCCGCCCGACAACGTCACCCGGCAGGCCCAGAACGAGTTCGACGAACTGTTCCCCGGTCAGCGCACCGAGCCCATCAAAGCAGTCATCCAGAACGCTCAGGGCGCCGATCTGGCTGCGATCACCAGGCAGCTCAACGAAGCACCGGGCCTCATCGAGAAGTTCTCCCCGACCGGCGCGAGCAAAGACGGCATCATCGTCTTCAAGGCAGGCCTCGTCGACCGCAACGACTCCACACCCGCGATCGATCACCTGCGCAGCATCGATGTTCCCGACGGCGCCACCGTCCAGATCACCGGAACGCCCGTCATCGAGCAGGACTCGATCACCGCGCTGGTGAACAATCTGCCGTTGATGGCGGTGCTGGTCGTCTTCGTCGTGACGCTGTTGATGTTCCTGACGTTCGGATCGTTGGTGTTGCCCATCAAGGCAGTGCTGATGACGACGCTCGGCCTCGGCGCCACGATGGGCATCCTGACGTGGATATTCATCGACGGCAACGGCGCCAGCTTCATGAACTTCACGCCCGGGCCGATCATGGCTCCCGTCCTCGTGTTGATCATCGCGATCGTGTTCGGTCTGTCGACCGACTACGAGGTGTTCCTGCTCTCCCGCATGGTCGAGGCGCGAGAACGCGGCGCCTCGACGAGCGAGGCCATTCGCGTCGGCACCTCCCACACGGGGCGCATCATCACCGCGGCCGCCCTGATTCTCATCGTCGTGACCGGAGCCTTCGCGTTCTCCGATCTCGTGATGATGAAGTACATCGCTTACGGCATGATCGCCGCGTTGATCATCGACGCGACTCTCATCCGCATGTTCCTCGTGCCGGCGACGATGAAACTGCTCGGCGACGACTGCTGGTGGGCCCCTGCCTGGATGAAGCGCATTCAGCAGAAGCTCGGGCTCGGCGAGACGATCCTCGAGGACGAGATGCTCCCCCAGGACGTTCCGGAACTGTCGCCTGCAGGCGGTCCGATCCGGCCTGCCGCACGCACCGCGCCCCGCGTCAACGAGCCCTTGACCGAGCCGATCCCCGTCGTCGCACCCAGCGGCTCCGGGCCGATCCGTGCGACCCACGCAGCCAAGGAAGAGGAACGCCGATCGGCGACGGGCAGGCCGTCTCAGGCACCCGCCGACGCGTCGACGCCTCCTGCGCGGCCGCGGACCGTCGCCACCCCGAAGGTCTCCGACGAGCCTCGGCCGGTGCGCGCGCCCGATCCGATCAGCAAGCCCGAACCCGTTCGTAGGCCGCAGCCGGCGACGCGCGAGACAGCGCAGCCGGCTCGCTCGAGCGAGCCGACACGGTCGTCGACGCCCGATCCGCGTTCGATCGAGAGCTGGCTCGCGGACCTACGCGCGCCGACCCAGAAACCCAGCACACCCGAGCCGTCGAAGGACACGCACTCCGACGACGAGCAGTCGACCGCAGGAAGCACCGGAACGCGTAACGGCACCACGCGCAACGGATACGGCCGGACGGGCACGAACGGCTCCTCCCGCGGAACGAACGGCAGCGCCACGAACGGGAGCGCTACCAACGGCAGCGTCGCCAACGTAGCCAACGGCACGGGAAACAACGGCACGGGAAACAACGGTGCCAACGGCACGTACAACGGCGGCCGGACCAACGGTTCCGCGTCGTCACCTCGCACGCCGGCCGAGCCACGGCAGCGCTACGACGTCTCGACGCGTAACGCACCGTCGCGCCGCGCGGAGACACCCGAGCCCGAGCAGCAACGACCGAGCCGGGGAGCGTCCCAGCGACCGACCCAGGGCACGACTACCGGACCAGCACAGCCGCGCCGGAACGAGGAGGCTGCTCCTTCGACGACGCGCGCGAGCCGTAGGGCCGCGGAGAATGCCGATCAGCCCGAGTCCGACGCGGACAGCGGACGCCACCGGGGCGGTCAGCAGGCGCTGAGCGTCAGTGAATTGCTCGCGAGGGAGCGGCGACAGTAGCCGACCAAGACGACCGAACGGCCACTCCGAATCATCGGGGTGGCCGTTCTGTATGCGGATCTTTCTGTACGAGATGTACACGACACCATCGACATGGGGGAGATGAATGTTCGCGACATGGGGGAATCTGGTCTACCGCGCGCGGTTCACGGTCATCGGAGTGATGGTCGCGGGATTGCTCGCGCTGGCCGGGTACGGCATCGGCGTCGAAAACCATCTCAGTCAAAGCGGTTTCGACGATCCCGGTTCCGAAGCCGTCGAGGCGGCTGCACTCGCGGACGACACGTTCGGTCGTGACGCGCAGGGCGACGTCCTCGTCCTGTACACGGCTCCGGACGGCAGAACCGTCGACGATCCTGAATTCTCCGCTGCGGTCGTCGCCAGCCTGACGGCCCTCGGAACCGATCATGCGGACACGATCGACAAGATCAACGGTACGTATTTCCCTGTCCCCGACACGGTCCGCGCCGCAGCGCTGGCCACCGAGGACAAGAAGCACGCGATCGCGAGTATCGCGATCGCCGGGGCCGACGACACCGAGCGCACCGACAACTTCCAGGCCGTGGAGAACGCCTTCTACATCGACGGTGTGGATGTCCAGGTGGCCGGCCTGCAGGCTGTCGCAGGCGCGTTGCAATCGACGATGTCCGAAGACATCCACCGTATGGAAGTGTTGGCCATCCCTGCCGTGGCGGTCTTGCTGTTGATCGTCTTCGGCGGCGTCGTCGCTGCGGCGCTACCACTGATCGTCGGGGGTCTGACCGTCGTCGCCGCCAACGGCGTCGTTCGCGCGTTCACCAACTTCACCGAGGTCAACACGTTCGTGCAGCCGGTCGTGTCGATGGTGGGCCTCGGATTGGCGATCGACTACGGCCTCTTCATCGTCTCCCGCTTCCGCGAGGAACTCGGCGACGGCCGTTCTCCGTCCGACGCGGTCCGCCGCACCGTCATGACAGCGGGCCGGACCGTCGTGTTCTCCGCGACGATGATCGTGGCGTGCCTCGGCGGACTGCTGTTGTTTCCGCACGGATTCCTGAAATCCGTTGCCTACGGCTCGATCACGACCGTTGCGCTGGCAGCCCTGACGGCCGTGACGATCCTCCCGGCACTTCTCGCGATCCTCGGCCGACGCGTGGACGCACTCGGCTTCGCGTTCATGCGCAAGACGAAGTCGTCCGAGGAGATCGAGAACGGCATGTGGGGCAAGCTCACTCGCTGGGTCATGCGCAGGCCGGTCAAGGTCGCCCTCGCGATCGTCCTCGGATTGGTGGTCCTGACACTTCCGGTCGGTCGCATCGAGTTCGGCGGTATCAACGAAACGTATCTGCCGCCCGACAATCCGACGCGCGTCGCGCAGGAGCAATTCGACGAGTTGTTCCCCGGTCAGCGCACCGAGCCTCTGAAACTCGTCATCCAGAATGCGCAGGGCAGCAGCCTCGGCGCGATCACGAAGCAAGCCAACGAGGCCCCTGGTCTGATCGAGAAGTTCTCGGCGACCGGCGCCAGCAAGGACGGCATCATCGTCTTCAAGGCGGGACTCGTCGATCGCAACGACTCGCAGGCTGCGATCGACTACCTCCGCAGCATGGACGTGCCCGACGGCGCGACCGTCCAAGTCACGGGAACGCCTGCGATCGAGCGTGATTCGATCACCGCGCTCGTCGACCTGCTTCCACTGACGGCCATCCTCGTGGTGTGCATCGTCACCCTGCTGATGTGCCTGACGTTCGGATCTCTGGTGCTGCCGATCAAGGCAGTGTTGATGACGACGCTCGGGCTCGGCGCGACGATGGGCATCCTCACCTGGATTTTCATCGACGGCCACGGCGCGAATGCCATGAACTTCACCCCTGGACCGATCATGGCAATGATTCTGCTTCTGATCGCTGCGATCGTGTTCGGCTTGTCCACCGACTACGAAGTGTTTCTGTTGTCGAGAATGGTCGAGGCACACGAAAAGGGCGCCAGCACAACCGATGCCATTCGCATCGGGACCGCGCACTCGGGTCGAATCATCACTGCCGCGGCATTGATTCTCATCGTCGTCACGGGATCGTTCGCATTCTCGGATCTGGTGATGATGAAGTACATCGCCTACGGCATGATCGCGGCATTGATCATCGACGCGACGGTGATTCGTATGTTCCTGGTGCCATCGGTGATGAAGTTGCTCGGCGACGACTGCTGGTGGGCACCGAGGTGGATGAAACGGATACAGCAGAAACTCGGACTCGGCGAGACGTTCCTGTAGCTCTCTCACACATCGAAGTCGTGCACGCATTCTCTCCGAATACGGTGCACGACTTCGATATTCCGGTCACTTAGTGTGCGGGGTGAGCAGACGTCGGCGGAGCGCTGTCGCGGTTCGCGAACACCTTCGCGTAGCGCGTCCCTGCGAACAGCAGCAGAAGTCCGACGACGATGAACGCGCACACCCGGAACAAGCCGTCGAGCGCGACGAGATCGAACAGGAAGAGCTTCGCCACGGCCGCCGCGGTGAGTGACAGGCCGGCCAACAGCGCTGTGTGCGCATACTTTTCGTTTCGAAGGCCGATGACGAGCAGAACCATCGCCGTGACCATCCATTCGATCGTCGCCGCACAGTGCCCGGCGACGAATCCCGTGGACCCGCCCAGCGCTGCGACACCGAGAGCGACGGTGGCCGACGTCATCGCATACAACGACACCAGACCGGCGACGACCCAGCACGCCTCCAGATTCTTGTCCGCGATCGCCAACCGGCGAGCAGCCAGAACCGAACCGATTGCCGTGCCGGCCAACAGAATTCCAGCGATGACGACGCCGATGTTGCCCATGGCGTGGTCCGAGTCCGTCACCGCCTCGGGGGGTGCGACGACCAGGAATCCGAGCGCTCCCAGCGCCGCGAATCCACTGCCGAACCAGAATGCCGTCTTCGACGACATCTGCCATGCCGCGGCGATCAGGCCGGCCGCGACGACGAGGAGAGCCACCGGCCGCAGCTCGGCCGTTGTCGGCACCAAGACCGCCTGCAGAAGAGCGAACGACCCCGCAGCGGCGAGAACGATGCGCGCATGCGTCGGCAACCAGTGTGCGACGGCGATCGTCACGACACAAGTCAGCGCCACCATCGCCTCGATCAGTGTGTGCGTCCAGGGCACGAACAACACGCCGACAGCGAGAACCGGCACGGACACCACGGCCATCATCGCCGACGCCATCACATCGCCACCGTTGCGGCGCAACAACTCTGCAGTACTTCCGACTCCGAACACGAAGACGATGGACGACGCAACCAACAACTGTAGAGCGTTGTGCCACGGCAGGCTCCACGTCGCTCCCCTGGTGACAGCGACGAGCAGAACCACAACGACAGGAACCGTGCGAACGAGACCCAACAGCGGCCAGTCTCGGCCGAGTTGTGCCGGAAATCCGGCGATGAGAGTCACTGTGAAGAAAGCGATGAGCGGCAGCGTGATTCCGCCGGTGACCACGGGAGCACATGCAGCAACGCCGGCGAGAATCAACGTTGCCATCGGCTGCGACCGCCACGACACCGCCAGTACGACGCCTGCTGCCGCGACCCCGAACGCTGCGACCAATCCGAGAACCGGATGCAACCATCCGTAGATCGCCGTCACTGCAACGACATCCAGGAACAAGCCTGCGATACCGGTGGAGGCGACGGCAATTCCGCCGACCCGTCCACCCGGCCTGCCGTACACCCTGGCACCGACGGCAACCAACGCGATCGAGAGCACGGCTCCCGCGCCGACTCGCAGCGTCGACCCGAACCACCCGGCCTGTGCGGCCAGCACCAGAAGCATCACGACGCCGACGAGTGTGACGCCCGCACCTGCAACGGCCAGCAGGCGACTGATGACGCCGTCACGTTGCCACCAAGGCTCCTTCGTGGGAGCGGGGGCGGGAGCAGGTCGCGGCGGGCCTGCTACCGGAGGAGCCATCGGCACCGGACGTGGCGTCCACACCGGCTGCGGCTGCGGCTGCGGCTGCGGCTGCGGCTGCGGCTGCGGCTGCGGCTGCGGCTGCGGACGAGTCTGGGGGACCTGCGAGACCTGGGGCGGCGCGGATTGCACGGCGAGTTGCGCGTGTAGCGCGTTCAGATCACCGGACACCTGCCGCAGATGTTCACCCAGCGAGGCGAACTGGCCGGACAACCTGGCCACCAACTGAGGATCGACACGGTTACCACTCGAAAAGGTCATGCCTTTGATCGTCGAAGAATCGCGTCGGCGAAGCCTGAGTAGTGCTACTCGGTTTGTACTAGGGGTTTACGACACCCCGGCCCGTCAACCGCCGAACATCCGACGCAACGACGTGCCCATGGGGTGCTTCGCGGTGATGGAACCGAAGCGGATCTTACCCCGCACGATGACGTGCAGCCGTCCGATCGGCGGGCCGGTGCGGACTTTGTTGTTCGCACTGCCGCCGATCGTCTCCACGCCGTTGAGGTCGGCCGTTGCTTCGGGTGGGAGTACGAGCGAGATGGTGCCGCAATAATCGTCGACGGCCACTTCGACGACCTGGGTCGACATCACGGCCTGCGTGAAATCCAGCGTCACCGACGACATCTTGCTCTGGATCGTCAGCTGCGGCGGCACGTGCCACGGCCCCTTGCGCGTGACGGTCGACATCGTGGCCTTGACTACGTTGCTGCTGTCGCCGCCCCACGAGTTCGAGGCCCGCGTCACCTGCGGCGATGACTGAGGAGCTTGGACCGGCCGGTGGTCGTCGGCGATCTGCATGCCCGGCAGGTCGGCGAGGACGGAGTTGAGTTCACCGCGGGTCTTCGCGGCGAGGGCGGTGTCCATCCGTTCGGTGAACTCCCCGAGCGACAGCATCCCGAGTCCGACGGCCTTCTGCAGCAGGTGCCCTACGTGTTCCTTCTCCGCATCGGACACCCGAAGATTTCTCGCCTCCATGGCCACCAGGATAGGGGTCATACGGCCGTGGAGCCACGACCGAGAACGGCCAGCATGCCCTCGATCGAGGCGGGCCAACCGAATTGCTCTGCGCGCGAGCGTGCTGCGGTCCGTCGCGCGAGGGACGGCAGGTCCAGTACGCGACCGAGTTCGGATGCGAAACCGTCGGCCGTGTCGTCGAATCGCCCGCCGCACGCCGGGGTGACGATGTCCGCCAGAGCCGACGACCGTGACACGACGACGGGTGTTCCTGCTGCGAGCGATTCGAGCGCGGCGAGACCGAACGTCTCGTGCGGGCCCGGCGCCAGGGCCACATCGGCCGATGCAAGCAACGATGCAAGTTCGACGCGTGAGTCGACGAATCCGAGGAAGTCGACGGGAAGACCTTTCGCGCGACGCTCCAGCCCTGCCCGACGCGGCCCGTCGCCTGCTATCACGAGCCGGACATTGGAGCCCGAATGATGCAGTGCCGCAATGGAGTCGATGCTCCGTTCCACCTTCTTCTCGACAGACAAGCGACCACAGTGGACGAGCAGGGCGTCGGCGTCTCCGTGCCACCGCGATCGGTCGCCGCCGCGCCGTGTGGGATGAAAGAGATCGAGATCGACTCCGAGGGGGACTTCCGCGATGTTGCGGGCACCGATACGTTCGAATTCGCGACGCGCGAAACCCGTTGTGCAGACGACGGCGTCGTACGATTCGGCGGTGCGACGGTTCGCCACGTCGGCCAGCGCACGCGCAGCGGCCCGCGGCATGATCTGCGCGAGAAGCCGATCGAGACGTTCGTGCGAGATCATGACGCTGCCGACGCCGCGTCGTGACGCCCACGCTCCCATCCCGCGGAGCGTCAACCGGTCCGACACCTCGATGACGTCGGGCCGTAGTCCGGCCAGGATGTCGGCGATCGCACCGGGGTGGACGGCTCGGTAGCCGCCGGTGCGGGGAAGGCGAACCGCAGGCACGGTGACCCGAAGAACTCCCGTCGGGAGAATCTCCTCGGCTCGTTCGGCACCTGGCACGACCAGCACTGCTTCGTGTCCCCGCGCGGCGTACCCTGCCCCCAGTTGATCGACCGCGGTACGGAGGCCGCCGGAACGGGGTCCGTAGAAGTTCGCGAGTTGCACGATGCGCACCGGACCGAGTCTCCCGCCCGTCGCCGTCGGGAACATGACGACCACCCGAATCCTGGGCGAACTCGTCCTGGAGTTTTCGACTCGGACCTGCCGGGTAGCCCGTCGCGCATGGAAACGACGATCGACGCGACGGGCGAAGCACCTGCAGAGACGGCCTGGGAGCGGTACATGAAACCCGAGATGTGGTCGTCGTGGGCGCCGCAGATCATGGGCGTCGACTACGCCGAATCTCGTTTGCGCCCAAGAACATTCGGGAAGGTTCGAGGACCACTGGGATTTCCCGTGGACTTCGAGATCCTGGACGTGGACGAAACGGGTCGGACGTGGACGTGGAAGGCGTGGTTCGTCCACCGCAGCCTCGGCCTGACGCTCACCCACGGGGTGGCGTCGACGCCGAACGGCGCACGGACGTGGCTCACCGTGCGAGGCCCGTCCGCGTTCGTCCTCCCCTACGTACCGATTGCGAAGTTCGCGTTGATGCAGCTCGTCCGAAAGTGACTATTCGGACCGCGTCGTCGTCTTCGGATCCGTCGGGTGGTCGGTGACGTCCTCGGGATCGGGCGTCGGGAACGACGGCTTGTCCCCCGCCCCGTCCAGGTGGTCGTCGAACTCGCGGATCGCTTCGCCGCGTTCGCCGACGTCCTGACCGGTGTCCGCGTCGGTGCCGCGCGACTTCTCGGCCGGGTCGACGGTGGTGTCCACGGGCTTGTCTGTGTCGGTCATACCGCCCAGGGTGCCCACGCCGCGCGCGTCACAAACACGCCGTCACAGACCCTTCTCGATCGCGTAGCGCGTCAGCTCGACGCGGTTGGCCAGGTGCAGTTTGCGCAGCGTCGCCTGCACGTGATTTTCGACGGTTCGATGACTCAGGGTCAGCTTGGACGCAATCTGTTTGGCGCTCAACCCTTTCGCGACGAGTCGGAGCACCTCGGTCTCGCGATCGGTGAGCGTCGGGCTCGGCTTCTCCTGCGACGCGGGCGCAGTGGACATGCGTCGATACTCACCGAGAACCAACCCGGCGAGGCCCGGGGTGAACACGGCCTGACCTGCGGCGGTCGCGCGCACCGCATCGAACAACTCGTCGGCCGACGCGCTCTTGACGAGGTAGCCGGTGGCACCTGCCTTGATCGCATCGAGCACGTCGTCGCGCTCGGCCGACGCCGACAGCACCAGAATGCTGCTGCCTGGCGATCCGGCCAGCACCTGCCTCGTCGCATCGGCGCCGTTGCCGTCGGGCAGATGCATGTCCATCAGCACGACGTCCGGTTGCGTCGCGGTGGCCCGTCGCCCTGCTGCACCGACGCCGTCCGCGGTGGCTACTACGTCGAACCCCGCGGCCTCGAGGTCGCGCGCGACCCCGTCACGCCACATGGGATGGTCGTCGACGACCATGATCGTGATCTGTTCACCGGTCATCTCGTCCCCTTCGGTACACGTATTTCCCATTCGGTTCCCGACTCGTCGGTGTCCAGTTCTGCTGTGCCGCCCAGGGTTCGGATGCGTCCGACGATAGACTTCGACACCCCCATGCGCCCTTCTGCTTCCGCTTCGGCGAGTCGTCCGGCCGGGATTCCGCATCCGTCGTCGCGAATGCTGACGACGACCGTGTCACCCAGATCTTCGACCAGCACGAAGGCCCGGGCACCCTCCCCCGCGTGAAGGGCGACGTTGGACAGCGCCGTCGCGACAGCACTGGAAAGCTCGTCGGCAACATGCCGATTCAGCAGAACGGGATCGGCAGGGGCGGACAAGGAGATCGTCGTACCCGCCTGTTTCCGCAGCAGAGCGCCCAGATCGACGTCGACGCCTGCCTGGCTCGGCACCGCCTGCTCGGAGATCAGCATCCGCAGCGCGACCTCCTGCTCACCCGCGAGTTCGGCGAGTTCACCTGCAGCGCCGCCTATCTCACGACCTCTCCGTCGCACGAGCGCCAGCACCTGCAGCACACCGTCGTGCACCTGGCGTGCGAGACGTTCCCGCTCCTCGGTGATCGCGGCGAGTCGCGCCGCACGCTCGAGCTCCGCGTGCGCCCTCGTCGCGGTATTGCTCGCCAATCCGAGCGCCAGTCCCACCGACACCAGTACCGGCGCCGTCGCGTCGGTCCACAGGTCCAGATTCACTTGATCCCGTACCACCGCACTGACCGCGGCCAGCAGCACACCGGATGCGATGCCTCCTCTGGGCCCGAACAGAATTGCCGCCGAGATCACCGCGTTGGTAGCCCACAGCGTCGTCGGAAGCGTCTGGTGCGTGCTGTACCAATCATGTGGCGCGACAAGCCGAGTCGACGCCATCAGGCCGATGACGATGAACTGGTCCGCCAGCACGACCCTCCACCGCGCCACCGTCGATCGGGTCGTTCCTGCAGGCTCCACTCCCGCCGCACGGGACAGAAGCATCGCCGACACACCTGTCCACACGGCCATCGTGGCCACGAAGAACCAGCTCAACCGTTGGTTCGAGTAATAGGGCGCCGACGCGAACTGATAACTGACGGCGTACACGAGCGTGATCAGGCGGAACGCTTGCGACGCCCGCCAGAGAGGCCCGAGGGCGTCAGTCATCGTCGGGCTTGTTCAGGGACCCGCGATCGAGCGTGTCGTTGCCCGGATGCGGCGAATCCGGCGCTGCAGGAAACCTCGTCGTCGACGACGGGTCGTTCTCCTCGAGTTCCTCGAACACCTCGTCGGGGTCGTCGGCGAGCAGCGACCTGATCGCGGTGTTCAGGACGGCGACCACCGGGACCGCCAGGAGACCACCGACGATGCCCGCCAACAGAATTCCGACGGTGATGGCGAGCACCACGGCGAGCGGGTGGATCCGAACGGCGCGCCCGAGTAGAAGTGGTTGCAGCACATGCCCTTCCAACTGCATGACCGCCACGACGATGCCGAGTGTGATGAGAGCGGTGAGAAAGCCCTTCGTCACGAGCGCGATGAACACTGCGACGAATCCGGTCAAGAACGCACCGACGATCGGGACGAACGCACCGATGAACACGAGCGACGCCAACGGAAGCGCCAACGGCACACCGAGAACCGCGAGCCCTGCGCCGATACCAATGGCGTCGGCAGCCGCGACGGCCACCGTCGCGCGGACGTAACCGACGAGCGATCCGAACCCCTGGCTACCTGCCAACCGAATACGACGACGCGACGACGTCGGTGCCAGCCGCGTCACGAATTCCCAGATCTGATCGCCGCCGTACAGGAAGAAGATGAGCGTGAACAGCGTCAGCAACGCGCCGGTGAGGATCTCTCCGATCACCGTCGCCGTCGTCAGCGCTCCGCTGGTGACAGCAGCCTGATTGTCCTGGATGACCTTGACGACGCTGTCGCTCGCTTGCCGGATCTGATCCTGGCTGATGTGGAGCGGGCCGTCGGCCAGCCACTTCTGGATGTCGTTGATGGACGTCGTGAACTGATCGCCCAGCGCGGGCAGGCCCTCGACGAACTGCTCGACGACGAACGTCATGATGCCGGCGACGACGCCGATGCTCGCGATGATGACGATGACGACGGCAGCCGCTCGCGGAACTCCGCGGCGCTGCATCCAGTCGACGATCGGCAACAACATGGCCGACGCGAGCAGCGCCAGGGCGACCGGAATGATCACCGTGTCCAGGCGTCCGACCACGTAGCAGAACGTGATGAACCCAGCGAACAGGACGAGCAGCCGCCAGGTCCATGCGGCGCCGACGCGAACGAGCGGGTGGACAGCGTCGGCTGGATCGAAACGCTCCACAGTGGCAGGAGTCGAGCCTGCGGAACGACCAGATGTGTCAGGAGTGGAGCCTGCGGAACGACCGAGTGTGTCCGAAAACACCTTGGATGCTTCTGCCCGCGGCTCGTCTTGGGTCACCCGGTAAATTTAACCCGTGCTGGCATCTTTCCGAGCGGTCTCGCTCACGCTGAAGAGTCGCTGGCCGCTGTACATGTTGTCGATGCTGTTGGCGAACTTGTTCGGCGCAGTGTTGGTGTTCGCGTTCGTTCGATACGGGTTGCCGATCACGGAGTCCCAGTCGATCGTCGCGGACCGGGTTCGCAACGTCTACGTGTTCGGCGCGTACCTTGCTTTCGCCGGCACGATCAGTCTGTATTACGCCGCGCGGATGCTGCGCACGGTCGTCCGCTGGCAGCTACGGGGTGGGCCGCCGACACGTGCCGAACAGATGACGACTCTGCACGCTCCCCTGCGTCAGGCCATCGTGCACCTGATTCTGTGGGTCATCGGCGGCATCCTGTTCGTGCTGTTGACGGTGTCGGAGATGCCGTCGCTGTCGGTCGCGGTGATCGTCACCGTCGCGCTGGCTGCCACGGTGACGTTCGGTTTCACGTACATGCTCGGTGAGCGCATCCTGCGGCCGGTCGCGGCGATGGCACTCAGCGAGGGCCGTTTCGACCGGACCATGGCTCCCGGCGTCGGCACCCGCATGGCGATGACGTGGGGTCTGGGCACGTTGATGCCCGTCATCGGCATCATCCTGCTGTGCGCCACACAGCTGACGACGGATCTCGTGTTCTCCACCGACGCCCTCGCCATCGCGATCATCCTGCTCAGCGTCCTCGCGATCGGACAGGCGTTCATTCTGTCGATGCTGACGGCCAGCCAGATCTCCGATCCGATCCGGCAGCTGCGTCGAGCGATCGAGCGCGTCCAACGCGGTGACAACGACGTCGAGGTCGACGTGTTCGACGGCAGCGAGATCGGCCGGCTGCAGGTCGGCTTCAACCGAATGATGGAGGAAGCCGCGGAACGACGCGTCCTCCGCGAACTGTTCGGCCAGCACGTCGGCGAGGACGTGGCCCGACGCGCGTTGCAATTCGGTACCGAATTGGGCGGCGAGACGCGCTTCGTCGCGGTGCTGTTCGTCGACATGGTCGGGTCCACCGCGACCGCGTCGGAACGACCGCCGGGCGAGGTCGTCGTACTTCTCAACGAGTTCTTCCGTGTCGTCGTCGACGTGATCGACAAGCATCACGGCTTCGTCAACAAATTCATGGGCGACGCCGCACTCGCCATCTTCGGTGCGCCACTCGACCGTCCCGACGCGCCGACCGCCGCTCTCGCCGCAGCCCGTGACCTGCGGTTCGCGCTCAACGACATCGTCGGACTCGACATCGGCATCGGCGTCTCGGCCGGTCTCGCGGTCGCCGGCAACATCGGCGCCAAGGAGCGGTTCGAGTACACGGTCATCGGCGATCCGGTCAACGAAGCGTCCCGTCTGACCGAACTGTCCAAGCTGCGTCCGGGTCGCGTGCTGGCGTCGACGTCGGCGCTGTACTTCGCCAGCGACGAGGAACAAGAACACTGGGAGCTCGGAGATCAAGTTCAACTACGTGGCCGAGGCCGTCCCACTCACCTCGCGTGGCCAGTCGAGCATCCCTGATGACGTCGACCTAGTGGTTACGCTGTGAGGGTGCTCGAACCGACACCAGAGCCCGCGGCGGTGGGTCCGCGACGCCGGAACCGGTTTCGCGTGCTCAAGTGGGTGGCAGCGGTTGCCCTCGTCGGATTGCTGATCGGCGAGGGCATCTATCTCTGGCCACGTCTGCACGAATCGTGGAAGGCACTCACCGAAATACATTGGGGGTGGCTGGCGGCGTGCATCTTCATGCAGGCACTGTCGCTGAGCGCGTTCGGCCGGGTGCAGAAGCAGTTGCTGCAGGCCGGGGGTGTGCGCGTTCGGCAGGCCAAGTCGCTGTCCGTCATCTACGGCAGCACCGCGATGGCGTTGACGCTTCCCGCCGGCCAGGTCTTCTCGACGGCGTTCACCTATCGCGAGACCCGACGCTGGGGCGCGAGTCCGGTCGTGGCGTCGTGGCAGCTGGCGATCTCCGGCGTGATCGCGGCGGCAGGTCTGGCCGTACTCGGTGTCGGTGGCGCGTTGCTCGTCGGCGGTTCGGTCAACACGTTCACGCTCGTGCTGCCGATTGCGGGCGTCGTCGCGATCGTCGTCGGCGTTCGGTACGTCTCGGCGCATCCACAGTCGATCCGAAGTGCTGCGGGCTGGGTTCTCCACAAGGTCAACGACTTTCGCAACCAGCCGCGCGACGCGGGCCAGGAGCGCATCGACGAGATCATCGAGCAGGTCAAGTCGGTCCAGCTCGGCAAACGTGACGGCGCCCTGTCACTGACGTGGTCCGCGGTCCACCGCATCGCCGACGTCGCCTGCCTCGGTTTCGCGTGCTATGCCGTCGGCGCCGATCCTCGTCTGTCCGGCCTGCTGATCGCGTTCGCGGCGGGTAAAGCCGTCGGTTCGGTTCCGCTGGCTCCCGGCGGACTCGTCGTCGTCGACGCCACCCTCATCGCGTTCCTCACCAGCGCCGCCAGCATCAGCGCGTCGCAGTCCGTTGCGGCTGCCTTCGTCTACCGCGGTGTCAGCTTCATCCTCGTCGCCCTCGTCGGCTGGGTCGTGTTCCTCGTGTTGTTCCGCAAACACCAGCACGAAGACCTGCACTACGACCTCGAGATGGAACAGCGCGAGACCAAGCAGCTGCAGAAAGACGCCCGCACCGCCCGCGAGGCGCAGCCCGAACGCCGCGGGCCCGATCCCGAGCCGGCCTGAGCTGCGTCTCTGCCCCCGCCCGTGGACCGAATGTCACCTTCGGTCACTCGGCGCGCAGCGAGGGCGTCCTTCGCTCACCTTGCGCGCAGCGAGGGCGTCCTTCGGTCACTCTGAGTGACCCGATAGCCACATTCGGTCCGCCCGCGCATTCGCCCGCCCGGAGCGAGGGCGCCCCTTGCTCACTCTGAGTGACCCGATAGCCACATTCGGTCGAACCAGGGCGCCCCCGACCGGCCACGAAAAATTTCCCCCGGAATAGATGCGGACCCCGGTCCGTTTGTGTACTATACAAACTTGAAACTTCAACCTTGAGGAGCTAGTCATGACCGCATCCATCGCACTGCCCGAGTTGGCCCCCGGCACCTGGACCATCGATCCCGCACACTCGACCATCGGCTTCACCGTTCGCCACCTGATGGTCAGCAAGGTTCGCGGCCGTTTCCAGAACTTCAGCGGCGCCGTCACGGTCGCGGAGGACGGCACCCCGTCCGTCAACGCGGAGATCGACGTCGCGTCCATCACCACCGACAACGAGCAGCGCGACGGCCACCTCAAGACCGCCGACTTCTTCGAGGTGGAGAAGTTCCCGACCGCCACGTTCACCTCCACGTCCGTCAAGGCCGACGGAGGCGACTTCGTCGTGACCGGTGACTTCACGCTGCACGGCGTCACCAAGTCCGTCGATCTGAAGCTCGAGTTCAACGGCGTCAACCCGGGCATGGGCGCAGGACCGGTCGCAGGCTTCGAGGCCACCACCGTCCTCAACCGCAAGGACTTCGGCATCAGCATCGACATGCCGCTCGAGGGTGGCGGCGCTGTCGTCGGCGACAAGATCACGCTGAACCTCGACATCGAAGCCGGTCTGGCTTCCTGATTCGAGCGGAAGGCGACGGCGGCACCCTAGGGTGTATCGGGTGAACAAGCGCAGCCCGATCATTGCCGCCGTCGTCGACCTCGTTCTGGTCCTTGTCTTCTGCGCGATCGGTCGCCGCAGTCACGACGAGGCGAACGTCATGGCCGGGCTGTTTCACACAGCCTGGCCTTTCGTCGTCGGGGCGGTCATCGGCTGGATCGCGACGGTCACGCTCTACCGCGACAAGTTCGACGCCTTTCTCATCCTCCCGACGGGCATTCTCGTATGGGTGTCGACGGTTGTCTTCGGCATGATCCTGCGCGTCGTCAGCGGTCAGGGCACGGCATTCAGCTTCATCGTCGTCGCGTCGACGGTTCTTGCCGTGTTCCTGCTGGGATGGCGCGCCCTCGCCAAATTGATACCCGTCTCGAAAAACTGATCTGCAGATACTCCCGAACACCGGCCGATCGTGAAACAGTTCACCTATGGCCGAACTACAGGACAAGCAGAGCACCGGGTTCTTCGGACAGCCGTTCGCGCTGGCGAATCTCTTCGGTGTCGAGATGTGGGAGCGTTTCTCGTTCTACGGGATGCAAGGCATCCTCATCTACTACTTGTACTACTCGGTGTCCGAGGGTGGCCTCGGAATTCCCGAATCGTCGGCGACGTCGATCGTCGGCGCATACGGCGGAACCGTGTATCTGTCCACGATTCTCGGCGCATGGATAGCCGACCGACTTCTCGGTTCGGAACGCACTCTGTTCTACAGCGCGATCATGATCATGTTCGGACACATCGCGTTGGCCGTTCTGCCCGGATTCCTCGGCGTCGGAGTCGGTTTGATTCTCGTTGCGTTCGGCAGCGGCGGGCTCAAAGCGAATGCGACGTCGTTGGTCGGCGATCTGTACGACGAGCACGACACCCGTCGCGACGCAGGCTTCTCCCTCTTCTACATGGGCATCAACATCGGCGCGTTCATCGGGCCGTTGCTGACCGGCCTCGCTTGGGACAAGCTCGGGTTCCACGCCGGATTCGGTTTGGCCGCAATCGGTATGGCGCTCGGCCTCATTCAATACACGATCGGGCGCAAACACCTGCTCGGAATCGGTGCCACGCCGCCCCATCCGCTCCCTGCGAGCGACCGTATGAAGTGGGGCGCGATCGGCGTCGCCGCGATCGTCGTCGTCGCCTTACTGTCCGTCTTCGGCGCCATCACAGCGTCGAATTTGTCCGACGTCGTCGTCGGCGTCACCATCGTCGCTGCGGTCGCCTACTTCGCAATCATTCTGTCCAGCAAGCACATCACGCAGATCGAGCGTCGACGCGTCATCTCGTTCATCCCGATGTTCATCGCGAGTGCCGCGTTCTGGTCACTGTTCCAGCAGCAGTTCACGACCGTTCCGCTCATCGCGGACACCGAACTCGACCGCAATCTGTTCGGCTGGGACTTCCCGCCGTCGTGGGTTCAGTCCATCAATCCCGTGTTCATCATCATCTTCGCCGGTGTGTTCGCGGCGATGTGGACGAAGCTCGGCGATCGCCAACCGTCGACGCCCCTGAAATTCGCTGCAGGAGTGGGCATCATGGGCCTGGCGTTCCTTGCCTTCGTGCCGTCGCTGGCCGGTGACAACATGCCGCTTCTGGCTCTCGTGGGAATCCTCCTGCTGTTCACGTTCGCCGAATTGTTCCTGTCCCCGGTCGGCTTGTCGTTGTCGACCAAGCTCGCGCCGAAGAACTTCCACACCCAGATGGTGGCGTTGTTCTTCCTGTCCGTGGCATTGGGTTCCGCGATGGCGGGCACTCTGGCCGGCTACTACGACCAGGCCGACCCGAATCCGTTCTTCTACACCGTCGGTGGCGCGTCGATCGCCGTCGGTGTCGTCATCGCGGCGATGTCGCCGTGGATCAAGAAGATGATGAGCGGGGTGCAGTAGTCGAAACCGGCACGGCTACTTCAGAAACAACCAGGCCGCGAGCCCCAGACCACACAGTCCGACGCCGATGCGCAGGACCGTCGGTGGAATCACCTTCACCACCGGCGGTCCCGAGTAGCCCCCGACGAACGCGCCGATGCCCAGCGCCAATGCGGCGAGCCAGTTCACTTCACCGGAGAACGCGAAGATCACGGCAGCAACGAGGTTGGCCACGCCCAGGAAGAAGCTCTTCAGAATGCTGGCGCGCCACATGGAGTTCGACGTGCACACCAGCGCGAGCGCCAGGAATATGACTCCCGCCCCCGCCCCGAAATACCCGCCGTAGATCGCGACGAAGAACAGACCGACGGGATAGAACCTCTGTGCCGTCCCGCCGGCTCCACTCCCGTGCCCCTGGGCCGGCCCGCCGGCTCCACTCCCGTGCCTCTGGGTCGTTCCGCCGGCTCCACTCCCGTGCCCCTGGGTCGGTCCGCCCGCCAGCAGCCGCAGCCGGGGTTGCACCAGCAACGCCACCGCGGCGAAGGCAACGAGAAACGGGACGACGATCTCGAAGGATCCCGCGGGCGCCCACAACAGCACGAGCGCACCCACCAACCCGCCGATCGCCGAGTAGGCGGCGAAGCGCACCAACTGCTTGCCGTCCTTCGCCAGTTCCGACGACGCGTTCGCCGTCGCACCGATTCCGGCGGCCACCAACCCGACCGTGTTGGTCACGTTCGCCGCCACCGGCGGAAGCCCGGCAGCAAGAAGCGCGGGGTACGACACCAGCGACGCGAGCCCGGTCACGAATCCGACGAGGCCCGCGAAGAAACCGGCGACGACGAGCAAGCCGAAATCGAGCAGAGTCACGAACAGTAAAGCTACCGTGGCTAAAGACTTGGCCGGCTACTCGGCTTTGCCGGAGTCCATCTCCCGGAGCAGCATGGTGCTCATCTTCACGGCTTGGTCTGTGCCGTCGGCATTCTCGATGTAGACGGCGAACGCCAGGTCGCCGCGGTTGGCGATGAACCACCGATCGTCACCGCTGTTCCCCGAGAAGCCGGTGAGACCCCCGTAGGAATCGAGACCGGCGTCGTGTGCGGAGTTCCGCATCATGTCCCGCAGCGTGGCCAGCGCTTCCGGGGCGATGGACGCCGTCTCCTTGTCGGCCACCGCGGTCTGGCCCGCGACGATCGACGGTAGAGGCGCCGCGCCACGTGCGATCGCAGCGCCGATCTGTGCCAGACCGAACGGCGTGATCGACACTTCCGACGTCTCGTTGCCGACGGTCCGGATGCGGTCGATGGAGTTGTTGCCCGACGGCACCTGGCCGGTGTAGGCGTCGAGACCCGGCATCGAGTAGTTGACGCCGAGACCGAGTTGCGTCGCGTTGGAGTCGTCACCCCTGGTGACGGCGTCGACGAGATGCGACGCCGACCCGAGCGGATACATCCCCGAGAACGCGATCTGCCCCTGCTCGTTGGCGTAACTGTTCTGCGCTGTCGCGACGATGGCGCCTGTCGACGGCTGGATAGCAACGATCGACGCTGCGGTTCCGACGCTGACGACGGCTTCTTCGGCTGCCAGCTGGATGCGGGGGTCGAGCGTCGCGTGCAGGTCCGGTCCGGGGGGACCCTGGAATCCGGCCTGCCGCGTGACGACGCCGTCCGGACCGGTGACGTCGACGGCCCATCCGGAGGTGGCGTCTCGATTGTCCTGCCACGCCTTGCGCAACGAATCGAGCAGCGGCGATGTGATTCGGCGATCCCCGGCGATGAGCTTCGGCGTCGGAACGACGACGACACCGTCGATGGCTCGCAGGTCGTCCTCGAGAACACCGAAGTCGTCGTCGCGCAGGTTGACCGCGAGGATCGGGCTTCCCGGCGTCGCAGCGAGGTCGCGTTGCAGGCTTTCGGCGGTGATCAGGGGTGCCACGACGTCGATGACGTCGGCCAGTCGCGTCGTGGATGCCACGGGGTCTGCCATGCGCGACGGGTCGAGCATGATCGCGTTGATCGTCCGCTCGTTCATCAGCACGTTCTGCGCGGCGTCGAAGACAAGCGGCGGCGCTGCGTCGGTGCGGACGTAGCGGACGGATCCACCCGCGGGCATGTCGGGCGCGAGCATGTCCTGCTCCCACGTGATTCGCCAGCCGACGCTCAACTTCTTGGCGGTGCCGCGTGTCGAGTACGACCAGTCCTTGGCGTCCCCGAAGTTCCAGTCCGACGCCATCGTGAAGAAGCCGGACGAGTCGTCGAGTCCGATGAACTGCGTCAGCTCGAAGTCGCCTGTCGGCGGTCCGCCTGCGGACAAACCGTCGAACATCTGCGTGATGCTCGCAGCGGCGGCGTTGGGATAGGACGTGAGATTCGCTGCCGCCGAGACGTCACGCGCATTGAGTGCGTCGACGAAATCACCGACCGCCGCCTCGCCGGCGTTCTCGGGCCGATCCAACATCCATACCGCCGCGGTCGAGGACAAGACGAGCGTTGCCCCCACTGCTACTACGTAACGTCCCCGTTTCGCGCTCACGCGCGCCGCCCTCCCTGAACCCATGCTTCATTCTAGTCACTTCAGTCACACGCGTAACAAGCACGGGATTCACACGCTCTGGTCACGAATTCGCTACACGCCTCCCCACGTGCTTTTCCCGCCTGCATTCATCGTGGTCAATCGTGACGCCCAACACAAGGCCGTAAACCGTCACAATAAGCAAACGACGGGCAAATGAGCGCCTAGCGCAGGAACCGTCCTGCGGCCTCCAGGGCGGGGGCCGAACTCTGTCCGCCGGCGACGAACACGGCGAACGCCAGATCACCCTGGATCCCGACGAACCAGCCATGTGCGCCTTCGTTGTTCGGCCCGAACTCGGCGGTTCCGGTCTTACCGAGCAGGCCAGGGATGTCCTGCAGTTGCGTAGCGGTTCCGGCGGTGACGGTCTCGCGCATCATCGCCCTGATCTGCTCCGCGACCACCGGGTCGACCGAGACGGGCGTCGCGTCCGCCGTGCCCGGTTGACCGCTCACGAGAGTGGGCGCCTTCAACGCCCCTCCCGCGATCGACGAGGCCACCAGCGCCATCCCGAACGGCGACGCCGTTACCTGTCCTTGACCGATGGCCGACTCGACGCGTGCCGCAGGGGTGTCCGCGACCGGGACGGTGCCGGTGACGGTGGTCAGGCCTGGCGTTACGTAATCGACACCGAGTCCGTATTGCTGCGCGGTCTTCTGCAGGCCGTCGGCGGGCAGTTCGACGCCGAGGCGCCCCATCGTCGTGTTGCACGAGCGGGCGAATGCGGTGTGCAGCGGAACGTCCCCGAGGTCGAAGTTGTCGTCGTTCGGAATCTGACGGCCTTCGATGTTCTCGGTGCCGGGGCACGGAAGGATCGTGTCCGGCGTTGCGGTGCCCGCCTCGAGCGCAGCCGACGTCGTCACCGTCTTGAACGTCGATCCCGGCGGATACAGCCCGGTCAACGCGATCGGTCCCTCTGCGTCGGCGGCCGCGTTCTGCGCGACGGCGAGCACGTTTCCGGTCGACGGCTGCAGCGCGACGATCGCCGCTTGCTGCGGCAGCGATGTCAGCGCATTCTCGGCCTTCAGCTGCAGACCCGCGTCGAGAGTCGTCGCGATGTCGGGAGCAGGCGTCGCGTCGACACCCGCCAACTGCTGGACTGCCCCGTCGGCGGAAATGGACTGTACGGACCAGCCCTTGTTCTCGTCGAGCTGCTGTTGCCACAGCTCCGAGACACCGGTCAACGCGGGCGACGCCAACGCGCGGTCGGTCGTCAGCAGACGAGTCTGCGGCGCGAGTGTGACGCCAGGAAGCGCCGCGAGCGGGGCTGCGATCGGATCGAGGTCGGACTGACGCAGCGAGACCACGGTGAGCGCGTTGCCCTGTGCTGCAGCTCGATCGGCAGCGATCGATTCGGCCGAGATGGTCGGAACGATCGGCGTGATGTACGACGCGACCGCGGCGGGGTCGGCGGACGCGTCGATGTTCACGAGCGTGACGACCTGCTGGGACATCAATTCGACGCCTGTTCGGTCGAACACCTTGGGCGTGACGAGCGCATCGGTCGACGTGTAGCGCACTGTGCTGTCGGCCGTCAGGCCCGGTGCGAGGACGGCAGGATCCCACTGGATCCTCCACCCCTGATCGGTCTCGGTCGCCGTCGCCTGCGTGTCGTACTGCCACTGTTTGGGCTCGCCGTCGGGCTCTTCGGTGCCGTCGTTCGTCGTCGAGAAACGCCATGTCGCGTCGAGCGTGACCGCGCCACCTTCTTCCGACGCCGATTCGACGGTGAAGTCCGGCGTCGCCGTGACGGACCCGCCGGCGCCGAGCCCGTCGTACAGGCCCGTCAGCGCAGCCGACGCGGCCACCGGATCGGTCGTCAGCTGCGCGGCGGCCTCGGCGGACCCGCTGTTGATCGCATCGACGAATTGTTGGGCGGTGGTCTGCGGTTCGGGTGGGCCGTCGTCACCGCATCCCGCGAGGACCAAGGCCGTGACAGCGACGAGGGCGGAAACCGTCTTCTTCGAAGTGCGCACGCACTTGATCATGCCCCACCCGTGGCGGATATCGCTGCAACGGAGTAATCATGTAAGTGTGTAATCAAACGCAACCAAGGAGTTGTCATGAGACACCATGGAAGAAAGTTCGGACGACCCGGTGGGTGGCAGCAAGCCGACGCACCGGACACCGGTGACGCCGCAGAATGGTTCAGCGGACGGCTTCCGGAAAGTTGGTTCGCCGGCGACGCGACGATCGAGGTGGACCGGGAGGAGATCGTCGTGATCGGCGAACTTCCCACGCCCGACGACGCATCGGCCGCGTCGACCGAGGGTCGCATCGCGCGGTTCCGCGAGACCACGCGTCAGGACCGGATGCAGATCGCCGACGAGGCGGAGGCACGCTACGGACGCAAGGTGGCGTGGGGCGTGGCCGTCGACGGGGAGGCGGTGCTCTTCACCCACCTCGCCGTTCCGGTGATGACCCGCCTGCGACAGCCGGAGCGCAAGGTATTGGACACGCTCGTCGATGCAGGCGTCGCGCGATCTCGTGCCGATGCGCTGTCCTGGGCCGTCAAACTCGTCGGTGAACACACCGAGGAATGGCTCGGAGAGCTGAGGGAGGCGATGAGCAAGGTCGACGATCTGCGCAAGAAGGGCCCTTCGGGCACGTGAGCGGAAATGCGTGCCAGAGCACGCATTTCCACGCACGACCACAAATGGGGTTGCGTGTGCGACGCACCCGGGTTTAATCTGGCTCTCGCCTTGTCGTCGACAGAGTTGGAGAGGCCGTTGCTCTTCTAGAGGTTCGTTCGCCTGCTTGTACGCACGCATACCTCTGGAGCAATCATGTCTACCTCTTCATCCCTGCGCATTTCCGATCTCGGGTTCACCTGGCCGGACGGCAGCCGCGTGTTCGACGGCCTCGACGCCGTGTTCCCCACCGGCAGAACAGGTCTCGTCGGGTCCAACGGTGCGGGCAAGTCGACGCTGATGAAACTCGTTGCGGGAGAATTGCACCCCCAACGCGGCTCGATCACCGTTCCCGGCGAGCTCGGCTACCTCCCGCAGGACATCACCCTGCGCGCAGGCAGGCGCGTCGACGACATTCTTCGTATGCGTGAACTTCGACAGGCGCTGCACCGCATCGAGATCGGAGAATTCACCGACGACGACTTCGCTATCGTCGGCTCCCGGTGGGATGCGGAGGAGCGTGCCGTCGCGCTGCTCGACAAGTTGGGATTGGGCCACATCGTCGCACGACCGGAGGATCTCGATCGCGTCGTCGGAACGCTGTCCGGCGGTGAATCGATGCTGCTCGCGCTCACTGCGGAACTACTCGCGGAGCCGGATGTGCTGCTCCTCGACGAGCCGACCAACAACCTCGACCGAGACGCCCGCGCACACCTCTACCAGGCCGTCCAGTCGTTCCAGGGCGTGCTGATCGTGACGAGTCACGACCTCGATCTGCTCGCGATCATGGACACCACTGCCGAGGTTCGAGCCGAGCGAGACGGGGTCAGCCGCCTGCGCATGTTCGGCGGTAACTACGAGCACTACCGTGACGTCGTCGTCGCGGAACAGGAGGCTGCGCGCGCCGCGGTGCACGACGCCAAGAACGATGTGCGCAAGCAGGAACGCGAATTGATCGAGGCCAGAACCAAACTCGATCGTCGCGCCCGGTACGGCAAGAAGATGAACGAGCAGAAGCGTGAACCCAAGATCGTCATGGGCAACCGCAAACGGGCAGCACAGGTCTCGGCGGGCAAGCTACGGGGCAACCACCTCGACAAGGTGAGCGACGCACAAGCGGTTCTCGCCACGGCCGAGGATCGCCTCCGTGACGACCGCGAGGTCCGCGTCGAGCTCCCCGCGACGAAAGTGCATGCGGGACAGAGGATCGTTTCGGTCGCTTCACTGGAGATCGTGGGACCGGAACGCATCGCACTGATCGGACCGAACGGTAGCGGCAAGACAACGCTGCTGCGACAGCTCGCGGACGCGGAACCCGCTGTGCCGTGGCGATACCTGCCGCAACGCCTCGACGTGTTCGACGAGTCTCGGTCGGTGGCCGAGAATGTTGCGGCAGTCGCGGCACACGCGTCGAACGAGCAGATTCGAGCCCAGTTGGCGCGCTTTCTTTTTCGCGGGAGCGACGCGGATGCCGTCGTCGACACGTTGTCCGGGGGTGAGCGTCTCCGTGCTGCACTGGCGACCATTCTGCTCGCCGAACCCGCGCCGAGGTTCCTGATGCTCGACGAACCCACCAACAATCTCGACCTCGCCAGCAAGGCCCACCTGACGGAGGCGTTGGCGAGTTACGAGGGTGCGCTCGTCGTCGCGAGTCACGACTTACCGTTCCTGCGGGATCTCGAGCCGACGCGATGGGTCGAACTGGAGCGTGCATGATGGACGAGTGGACTTCGCGACGAACCCCTCGGATGGAACTCGGATCGCCTACACCGTCGTGGGCTCGGGTCCGCCACTGCTCATGGTGCACGGAAGTCTGCTGACACACACGATCTGGCGCACGTTCGGGTACGTCAAAGCCTTGCGTCCGCGTAGGTCGTTGATCCTGCCCGACATGCGCGGGCACGGCCGGAGCGACAAACCGCACGACGTCGACGCGTACCGCATGGACAATATCGTCGGCGATCTCGTGGCCGTCCTCGACGAGGTGGGTGTCGACAAGGCGGACTACTGGGGTTACTCGTACGGTGCGCGCGCCGGCCTGACATTGGCAGCGCGGGCACCCGAGCGCGTCAATTCCCTTGTTGCCGGCGGAGGTTCGCACGGACCGCAGAAGGGGGCGTTCGATCGGCTGTTCTTCCCGGGGTGCGCGGACGTCCTCGCGACCGGAGGCATGGACGGCTTCATCGACGAATGGAACCGCCACCGCCTGTTTCCGGTGGACCCTGCGACCCGAGCCGTGTTCAGCGCCAACGATTCCGACGCCATGGCCGCCTACTTCCGCGCGTCCGACGCCGAACCCGGGTTGTCCGACGACACGCTGCGCGGACTCGGTGTTCTTTCGCTGTTCTACGTCGGCTCCGAGGACACGACGCGTCGGGACGACTCGCGCGCGGCAGCCGCGCTCGTTCCTGACTCGGAGTTCCACCTGATCGACGGGTTCGACCACTCGACGACGCCCGCCGCGGGCGACGAGGTGCGGCGCGTCGTCGAGCCGTTTCTGGACCGAATGTCACCTTCGGTCACTTGAGGTCGGGCGCGGCCCGAATCCGGACCGAGGGCGTCCCTTGCTCACTCAGAGTGAGCGAGGGCGTCCTTCGGTCACCTGGGGCTCGGCCCGAGTCCGGACCGAAGGCGCCCCTTGCTCACTCAGAGTGAGCGAGGGCGTCCTTCGGTCACCTGGGGCGCGGCTGCCCCGACGCGCCGCCGGTCAGAGATGCAGGTCCCGCTTCCGGATGAGCCCGGTGGCGATGACGCTGACGACCGAGGTTCCGACGAGGAAGCCGCAGGCCAGCCAGGGCGACCCGCTGCCCGCGGCGATGAGGGCCGTCAGGATGAGCGGGGTGACACCGGAAGCGTAGATGCCGGAGAACTGGTAGACGATCGACAGCCCCGTGTACCGGATCTCGGTCGGGTACAGGCTGGCGTACAGGGTGCCTTGCGCGCCGTAGAAGAGTGCGTGGACGAATCCGAACACGAGAACGAGGCCGAGCCCGAAGAACCAGAGGTTGCCTGTCCCGAACAGCGCGAACACCGGGAACACGGCGACGCCGTAGAGCGCGATGCCGATGATGTAGATCTGCTTGGCGCCGTAGCGGTCGACCAACAGCCCGGAGACAGGCAGGAGAACGGCCATGATCACCGCGGCGACGGTGACGACGAGCAGCACGGGCACTTTCTCGAAGTCGAGTCCGGTTGTCGCATAGGTGATCGCGAAGACACCCCACGTGTTGAACGCAGCGCCCTCACCCCAGCGAGACAGCAGTCCGAGGACGGTTGCTCGAATCGATCTGCGCGCGAACACGTCTCGAACGGGTGCCGACGACCGCTGCTTCAGGTCGGTGACTTCCTGGAAGGCCGGGGTCTCCTCGACTTTCAGTCGCACGATGAGCCCTACGGCCACGAGCACGAGGCTCAGCAGAAATGCGATGCGCCAGCCGTACGCCAGGAAGGCGGCGTCGTCGAACACGGTTTGTAGAAGCGCGAACATCGCTGTGCCGAGCGCCAATCCGAGCGCCAGACCGATCTGAGGGATGCTGCCGAACAGGCCACGCTTCTTCTCGGGACTGTGTTCGACGGCCAGCAGAACAGCACCTGCCCATTCACCGCCGAGCGCGAAGCCCTGCAGAATTCTGAGCAGCAGCAACAGAATCGGCGCCAGTACGCCGATCTGCTCGGCCGTCGGCAAGGCACCCATCAGCGCGGTGGCGATGCCCATGATGAACATCGTCAGCGCGAGGGTCTTCTTACGTCCGATGCGATCGCCGAAGTGGCCGAACACCACTCCGCCGACGGGGCGGACGACGAAGCCGACCGCGAACGTCGCGAAGGAGAGCATCGTGCCGACGAACGAACTCTGGTCGGGGAAGAACAGCTGATTGAACACCAGGCTCGCGGCCGTGGCGTACAGGAAGAAGTCGTACCATTCGACGGTCGTTCCGAGAAGGCTTGCGGCGACGACGGTACGGAGGCGCTTCCGTCTGGCCGGGTCCGATTCTGCCGCGGGCTCGGCGATTGCAGTCATGTGTCGCGACAGTAACTAGGCATCGCCTACAGGTCAGCATTTGAAATCATCGTGATTCGAACTCTGGCGAGCACTCCGAAGCACTGCCAGAATCGGCCGATATGTCTCTGCGCTTTCATTGGTTCCTGCCCACCTACGGCGATTCGCGCAACCTGATGGCAGGCGGCCACGGGTCTTCGATGTCCGGTGACCGACCGGCGACTTTGAAGTATCTGAATCAGATCGGTGCCGCGGCCGAGGACAACGGTTTCGAGGCGGTGCTCACGCCGACCGGCGCATGGTGCGAGGACGCGTGGCTCACGACGGCCATGATGATCGATACGACGGAGACCCTGAAGTTCCTCGTCGCGCTGCGGCCGGGACTGATCGCTCCGACGCTCGCAGCCCAGATGGCGGCGACGTTCCAGTGGCAGTCCGGCGGCAGGTTGCTGCTCAACGTCGTCACGGGCGGTGAGGACCACGAGCAGCGACGGTTCGGCGATTTCCTGACCAAGAACGAACGCTACGAACGCTGCGGCGAATACCTCGACGTGACGCGTCGCCTCTGGGCCGACGACGGACCTGTCACCTTCGACGGCAAATACATCAAGGTCGAGGAGGCGTCGCTGCAACGACATCCGGAGCCGACGCCGCCGATCTTCTTCGGTGGCTCGTCCCCTGCCGCCGGGACCGTCGCGTCGCAGTTCGCCGATACCTACCTGACGTGGGGTGAGCCGCCGGCTGCCGTGGCGTCGAAGATCGCGTGGATCCGCGACCTCGCGGACGTGCAGGGACGCACGCTCGACTACGGCATCCGCCTGCACGTCATCTCACGCGACACATCCGAGCAGGCCTGGGCCGAGGCCGACCGTCTGCTGGCGAACCTCGACCCCGCGACGGTCGACGCCGCGCAGGCAAGTCTCGCCCGGTCGGCGTCCGAAGGTCAGCGTCGGATGCGTGAACTGCACGGCGGCGGCGACGCGTACCAGCAGGGCGCGGACGCCCGTTCGCTCGAGATCGCACCGAACCTGTGGACGGGAGTCGGCCTGGTGCGCGGCGGCGCGGGAACGGCTCTCGTCGGATCGCACGAGGAAGTGGCCGACCGAATCGCCGAGTACGCGTCGATCGGGCTCGATCACTTCGTGCTGTCCGGCTACCCGCACCTCGAGGAAGCGTTCCACTTCGGCGAGGGCGTGCGGCCGATCCTGGAGAAGCGCGGTCTCGTACAGCCGCGGTCGCGCGAACACGCCACGACCGGCATTCCGTTCCGGTAATACCCTCGTGCGTGGGAATGTACAGCGGGCTGTACATTCCCACGCACGGGTCGCCTACTCCCGAAACTCCCCCGTCAACACCTCGCCGGAGTTCTCCCGCGCCCGCAGTTCGACGCGGCGGATCTTGCCCGAGATGGTCTTCGGCAGTTCGAAGAACTCGATCCGTCGGATCCGCAGGTACGGGGCCAGGTTCTCGCGGGCGTACTTCAGGATCTGAGAAGCCGTGTCCTCGTTCGGTTCCCACCCCGCGGCCAGCGAGACGTACGCCTTCGGCACGGCCAGGCGTGTCTCGTCGGGAGCGGGGACGACGGCAGCCTCGGCCACGGCCGGGTGCTCGATCAGCACGCTCTCGAGCTCGAACGGCGACACCTTGTAGTCCGACGCCTTGAACACGTCGTCGGTCCTGCCCACGTACGTGATGTAGCCGTCCGAGTCCCGGGATGCGACGTCGCCTGTGTGGTAGTACCCGCCGGACATGACCTGTTCGTTGCGTTCGGCGTCGCCGAGGTATCCCGTCATCAGATTGAACGGTGACGCCGCGAGATCGAGGCAGATCTCGCCCTCGTCGGCCCTCGTACCGGTCACCGGGTCGACGATGACGACGGGAACACCGGGCAACGGCCGACCCATCGATCCGAACTTCAGCTCCGCGCCCGGTGTATTGCCCACGAGCGCAGTGGTTTCCGTCTGTCCGAAGCCGTCACGGATCGTCAGGCCCCACTGCTTCTGCACGTGCGAGATGACCTCGGGGTTCAACGGCTCGCCCGCACCGATCGCTTCGCGCAGAGCGCCCTTGCCGCCGGAGATGTCGGCCTGAATCAGCATGCGCCACACCGTCGGAGGCGCGCAGAACGTCGTGACCTCCGCTCGACGGATCTGCTGGAGCAGAGCCTTCGCGTCGAACCGGCTGTAGTTGTAGATGAAGATGGTCGCCTCGGCGATCCACGGCGCGAAAAAGCAGCTCCACGCATGCTTCGCCCAGCCCGGTGAACTGATGTTGAGGTGGACGTCGCCCGGCTTCACGCCGAGGAAGTACATCGTCGTCAGATGTCCGACGGGGTACGACACCTGCGTGTGTTCCACGAGTTTCGGCTTGCTCGTCGTGCCCGACGTGAAGTACATCAGCAGACGGTCGCTGGGCGCGGTGACGGACTCGAACGGCCGGGGATCCTGGACGTCGTACGCCGCGTGGTAGTTCGTCCATCCGTCCGTGTCACCGACGGAGATACGCAGGTAGTCGCCCGGGACCTCGTCGAACTTCGGAGCATCCGACGGGTTGGCGACGACCGCCCTCGCCTGTCCCCGTTCCACACGATCGACGAGGTCGACGGTTCCGATGGCCGTCGTCGTCGGCATCAACACCGCGCCGAGCTTCATGACGGCGAGCATCGTCTCCCACAGTTCGACCTGGTTGCCGAGCATCAGGATCACCGAGTCGCCGCGTCCGATGCCGAGCGACTCGAGCCACCGCGCGACCTGGTCGGATCTACGGGCCATGTCGTCGAAGCTGTACTTGGCCTCGGAACCGTCTTCCTCGACGATCCACAGCGCTGTCGTGTCGTTGCCACGGGCGATGGCGTCGAACCAGTCGATCGCCCAGTTGAACGTGTCGGGGAACGACGGCCACTCGAAGTCGGTCAGGGCCGTGTCGTACTGGCCGTACGCGCCGAGCAGCACGTCGCGCGCCTGCCTGAACGCCTTGGTTGCCGTTCCGTCCGTCATCGAAGCTCCTTGAATGTGGCACACGTCTCAGTCCGCCTCAGGCTAGAACGCCGTCGAAAAGCCGCGCTACCCCCGAACAGGGGTGACGGGACAGTCGGCGTTAAGTGCGCGCCAAGCGGTCGGCGGCAGTCTTCGAGCCATGACAACGACACGGAAGACCCAGAAAATCACCTCCGACGCCGACCTCCTCGGAATCCGGCTCGCCCATCGCGCGATGCGTCGCGACGCCTCCCGCCTCGTCGCGTTGTGTGCCGGGCTCGGCGAGGGCATCGAGAGTCCCGACGCGAAGCAGGTGGCCGCTATCTCCGAGTACGTTCACCTGTTCGCCGACAGCATCCATCACCACCACACCACCGAGGACGACGTCCTGTGGCCGAAGATCGTCGCGTCGGTCGGTCCGCACATCGACCTGAGCGATCTGACCGAGGATCACGAAGCCCTCGATCCGTTGCTCGACGAGCTGCGCGCGGCCGCCGACGGTCTCCCCGACAGCCTGCCGCGCCTGACCGCCGCGCTGGTGCAGTTGAAGAACGAACTCGACGAGCACATCGAGGACGAGGAACGCACGATCTTTCCCCTCATCACGGAGCACCTCCCGCTGGCCGAGTGGGAAGCCGTCGAGAACGCGGCGCGCACGGGCGGCAAGGTCGACTTCGAACTTCCCCGAGCATTCGACGTGCTGACCCCGGATGAACTCGTCCGGTTGAAGAAGGAAGGCGGGATGATGCTGCGGGTGATGATCCCGTTCCTCCGTCGCAAGTACCGACGTCGAGAACGAGCCTGTGGCCTGTGACCGCACTCCCGTTGTGTTGCAACTCTTTTCGCGATGACACCATCACCACGGCCTGAACACCCGGTACGGTCGGCGCGCCCAAAACCGTCTCACGGTTCATTGACAACGTCGTCGCCGCGGGTGGACAGTGGATTACGGTGGAGGTGACGGGTCGGGGTCGACCGCAGTCACGACAGGAGCGGGGTGGGCTCCGACTGTC
>NZ_JAAFYV010000048.1:0-37761 GCF_011770055.1 Rhodococcus sp. B10
GGGGTGAATTTGGCTTGTGCGGGGCCGCGGCGGCCGAAGACGTGGACTTCGACGGCTTTGTTGGCTTTGAGGCCTTCGTAGACGTTGGCGGGGATTTCGGTGGGGAGGAGTTCGTCGCCGGTTTTGGCGAGGACGCGGGCGACGTCGAGGGCGACGTTGCCGACGCCGAGGACGGCGACTTTTTCGGCGTCGAGGGGCCAGGTGCGGGGGACGTCGGGGTGGCCGTCGTACCAGGAGACGAAGTCGGCGGCGCCGTAGCTGCCGTCGAGGTCGATGCCGGGGATGTTGAGGGCGCGGTCGGCGTTGGCGCCGGTGGAGAAGATGACGGCGTCGTAGAAGCGGCGTAGGTCGGCGAGGGTGATGTCGGTGCCGTAGTCGATGTTGCCGAGGAGGCGGACCTGTGGTTTGTCGAGGACTTTGTGCAGGGCGGTGATGATGCCTTTGATGCGTGGGTGGTCGGGTGCGACGCCGTAGCGGATCAGGCCGAAGGGCGCGGGCATGCGTTCGAACAGGTCGATACTGACATCGGTGTCGGACTTCATGAGTGCGTCGGCGGCATAGATGCCGGCTGGTCCAGCGCCCACAATGGCGACGCGGAGTGGACGAGTCTGATCAGTCATGTGCAGCGAACTACCTTCGTCGACGAAACGTACGGACAGCCCAGCATAAATTAAGCATTACCTGATCTGGGCTGCTGGTCCTGGTTCCAGGCTACGTCGCGCGATCCGCAGTCTCCACAACCTCGGGGGTTGAGGTATTCCCCTTATTCGGGTAGGAATTGCATCGTGCATACGACATTCCTGGTCCGGCGACTCGCCGTCGACTTCTGCCGTACCTGCACCAACGCGTGCTGTCGGTGACCGAACCCCACGCGCTCTTGGCCTGACTCAGGCCCGTCTCTGCATCTGTACAGCTCCGCCGCGCCGTGCGCCGGGCTGCATTCCTTGCCCCCGAAAGTGACGCCATGTCCACTTCCGTCGAGGTCGTCCCCGACGATCCCGTCCGATCCTCGCTCCCGCCGTCCCGCGCCAAGACGCGTGCGGGACGCGGCTACCTCACCACCATCGGCCTCCCGCTCGTCTCACTCGTCGTATTCATCGGCGTGTGGCAGATTGCCGCGTCGAGCGGCGTGTGGAACGAGACGTTCGTCCCGTACCCGAGCACCGTCTGGAAAGCGTTCGTCGATTTTTCGACGACGCACGACGGCGTTCGGGGCTATCAGGGATATCTCCTGTGGGAACACCTGTACATGACGTTGCGACGCGTGTTCGCCGGCGTCCTGATCGGTATCGCGCTCGGTGTCGCCCTGGGTCTGGCCATGGGCACCGTCAAGTGGGTGCGCGCAGTTCTCGAGCCCTGGCTGACGTTTCTGCGCGCGTTGCCGCCCCTGGCCTACTTCTTCCTTCTCGTCATCTGGCTGGGTATCGATGAGGCGCCGAAGGTCACGTTGCTCGCGTTGGCAGCGTTGCCTCCGGCGGCGGTGGCGACGACGGCAGCAGTGCTCGCTGCCCCCGTCGGCCTCGTCGAGGCGGCGCGCGCTCTCGGTGCCAGTAGAAAAGACGTGATTCGCGACGTCGTAATCCCGTCTGCGCTTCCCGAAACATTCACCGGCATAAGGCTTTCCGTCGGTATCGCATACTCCTCGGTCGTTGCGGCCGAACTGTTCAACGGTCTTCCCGGCATCGGCGGCGCAGTCAAGGATGCCAGCAATTACAACAACACCCCGGTCGTGCTCGTCGGCATCTTCGCCATCGGCATCTCGGGGCTGATCATCGACGGCTTGTTGCGAGCGCTGGAGCGCCGCGTAGTTCCCTGGAGGGGAAAGATATGAGAATCACCAAGGCTGTCATCGCTCTGGCCGTGGGAGCGCTCGCGCTCTCGGGTTGCGCCGTCGACAACTCGAGTTCGGACGACAGCAAGCCCACCATTCGGATTGCGTACCAATCGTTTCCGAGTGGCGACCTCGTCGTGAAGAACAGCGGCTGGCTCGAAGAGGCGTTGCCGGACTACAACATCAAGTGGACCAAATTCGACTCCGGCGCCGACATCAACACCGCGTTCATCGCGGGCGAGCTCGACTTCGGTGCGATCGGCTCCAGCCCGGTGGCGCGCGGATTGTCTGCGCCACTGAACATTCCGTATCAGGTCGCGTTCGTTCTCGACGTCGCAGGCGACAACGAAGCTCTCGTCGCACGTAACGAGACGGGCATCACCAATGTCGCCGACCTGCGCGGTAAACGCATCGGCACCGCATTCGCGTCGACCGCGCACTACAGCCTCCTCGCCGCGCTCGAGCAGGCCGGGCTCAGCGCGTCGGATGTGAACCTGGTGGACCTGCAGCCGCAAGCGTCGCTGGCCGCATGGGAACGAGGCGACGTCGACGCCGTCTACACGTGGCTGCCGACGCTCGATGAGCTGCGCAAGACGGGGACGACGCTCATCGCCAGTCGAGAACTGGCTACGGCGGGCAAGCCGACGCTGGACCTCGGCGTCGTGTCGACTGCGTTTGCCGAACAGCATCCCGACGCCGTCGACACGTGGCGCAAGACCGAGGCCCGCGCGTTGAACACGATCGCCGACGATCCCGACGCGGCGGCCAAGGCCATCGCCGCCGAGATCGGCATCACCCAGGACGAGGCGGCCAACCAACTGAGCCAGGGTGTGTTCCTCACGCCCGAGGAACTGACGTCCTCGGAGTGGCTCGGCACCGACGGGGCTGTCGGAAATATTGCGGTCAACCTGCAGAGTGCGTCCGAATTCCTGGCGTCGCAGAACCAGATTCCCGAGGCGGCGCCGCTCCAGACCTTCCAGGACGCGATCTACACGAAGGGACTGCCCGGTGTCCTTCAAGATTGACAGAGCCTTCGAGACCGAACTCGAAACCGCGGGCTCGATTCGTATCGACAACGTTTCGCACACCTACGGCAGCGGCAGCCACGCGGTCACCGCCCTCGGGCCCGTCGACCTGACGGTGCCGCCGGGCGAGTTTCTCGTTCTCGTCGGCGCGTCGGGATGCGGCAAGAGCACACTGCTCAGGTTGATCGCAGGCTTCGAATCGGCGACGGCCGGAAGCGTTCTCGTCTCCGGGACCGATCCGACCCCCGGCTTGACGTCGGGCGTCGTGTTCCAGCAGCCGCGTCTGTTCCCGTGGAAGAGCGTGGGAGGCAACGTCGAACTGGCGTTGAAGTACGCGGGTGTGAGCAAGAGCCAGCGCGTTGTCCGACGGGACGAGCTGTTGGCTCGCGTCGGGCTCGACGGCACTGCTGATCGCAAGATCTGGGAAATCTCGGGTGGTCAGCAGCAGCGCGTCGCGATCGCGCGGGCGCTGGCTGCCGAAACGTCGCTGTTGTTGCTCGACGAGCCGTTCGCCGCGCTCGACGCCCTGACACGCGAGCGGCTGCAGGAGGATCTGCGCCAGGTCAGCGCCGAATCGGGACGCACGTCGGTGTTCGTCACGCACAGTGCTGACGAGGCGGCGTTCCTCGGATCGAGGATCGTCGTACTCACTCAGCGTCCGGGCCGCGTGGCCCTCGATATTCCCGTCGACCTGCCTCGCAGCGGGGTCGACGCGGACGAGCTCCGAGGCTCGCCCGAATTCGCAGCATTGCGTGCCGAAGTCGGCCATGCCGTGAAAGCCGCTGCAGCAGCGTAGAAATGGAGGAAAGATGACCACTCTCGAAACCCCGGTAGTACTGACCGTCGACAAGTTCGGCCCGAGTTTCGGTGCCGAGGTGATCGGTCTCGACGTGGCGTCTGCGTCCGATGCCGAAATACTCGCGATCCGCACTGCCCTCGTCGAGCACAAGGTTCTCGTGCTGCGCGGACAGTCGCTCGACGATGCAGGGCAGATCGAATTCGGTCGACGCCTCGGCGAGTTGACGGCCGGGCATCCGGTGCATCACAGCGGTGACGTCGCCGCCGAGGTCTACGCGCTCGATTCGCAGGACAACGGGTTCGCCGACGTGTGGCACACCGACGTGACGTTCATGCAGCGTCCGCCGATGGGGTCGATTCTCCGGCCCGTCGTACTCCCTCCGCACGGCGGCGACACGAACTGGGCCGACAGTCAGCTCGCGTACGAGTCGCTGGCCGCGCCGGTGCGGCAGATGATCGATCAACTCACCGCGGTGCACGACGGCAACCGCGAGTTCGGCTACTACCTCGCACAGAAGCGTGGCGGTAAAGGCAACGTGTGGGACGGCGCCGAGGTGACGTCGCTGGTACCCGTCGAACATCCGGTCGTTCGGGTGCACCCGGAGACGGGACGCAAGGGCATCTTCGTCAACCCGGGATTCACGTCGCACATCGTCGGAGTGTCCGAAGCCGAGAGCCGCGGCATCCTCGACTTCCTGTACGCGCATCTGACGAAACCCGAGCACGTGGTGCGTCACCGCTGGCGCCTCGGCGACCTGGTGCTGTGGGACAACCGCAGCACGTCGCACTACGCGAACCGTGACTACGGCACCGAGCACCGCAAGATGCATCGCATCACGCTGCGCGGCGACATACCTGTCGGACCCCAGCAGTAGCCGGAGTTCGCCGGGCGGGGAAGATTGGCACATGGCGTCGTGGCGTGAACGTAGGCAACAGTGGGTCGACAGCCGTGAGGAAGCGCAGAACAACGCGTCGGCAGCAGCTGCCGACGCGGGTGAACGACGCGCACCCACGGCCTGGCCGTTTCTGATCGCGGTCGGCATCGTCGTCGTGATTCTCGCCGGCATCTTCATCGCTGCACGGTTCGCCCCCGCCGAGAACAACGTCACGCAGGCGCAGCTGATGACCGACGCGATCACCGAGTTCGTCGACGCGCAGAACACCGGTGACGCGGCCGCCCTGCGCGAGACGACGTGTTCACAGCAGGTCGACGCCCTGATCACCGGTTCCGACGCCGACTACAGCGCTGCCAGAGCTGCAGATGTCGAGCAGAACGGCAAGCTCGTCGTCGATGGTGCCCCCACCGATTACGAGGTGAACGGTGACCGAGGTGTCGCTACAGTTCCGACGAAGCTCGAGAAATCAGGAACGACGACGAACGACGAGTGGAAGTTCGTGCGCGTGGACGACAAGTGGCTGGTCTGCAATGTGTACTCGGGTTGAATTCATGAAAGGCTGAATCCGTGACTTATGCAGGTGACATAACCCCGCAGGCAGCGTGGGAGCTGCTTCGCGAGAACCCGGACGCGGTCCTCGTGGACGTTCGAACGCACGCCGAGTGGCAGTACGTCGGCGTCCCCGACACGTCGTCGATCGAGCGCCCGACTCACCTCATCGAGTGGGTCAGCTACCCGAACGGTGCGCGCAACGTGAACTTCGTCGACCAGCTGAAGGAAGCCGGAGTCGACGGCGAACGTCCCGTGGTGTTCCTGTGCCGGTCCGGCCAGCGGTCGATCGGTGCTGCCGAAGCCGCGACGGCGGCGGGCATCGGGCCGTCGTACAACGTTCTCGACGGGTTCGAAGGTGCGACGGACGCAGAGGGCCACCGCGGTGCTGTGGGTTGGCGTGCGGTCGGTTTGCCGTGGAGGCAGTCATGAGTATTCCCAAGGGCGGAGGCTTCTCGAAGCCGTTGCCAGAGGACGTGGGTCAGGGGACGCTGGGTGTCCGCGGCGGCTTGATGCGGTCTGGATTCGACGAGAACGCCGAGGCGCTCTACCTGTCGTCCGGATTCGTCTACGAGAGCGCGGGTGCGGCCGAACAGGCGTTCACCGGCGAGATCGACCACTTCGTGTACTCGCGCTACGGCAACCCGACGGTTCGCATGTTCGAGGAACGTCTGCGGCTGATCGAGGGCGCCGAGGCGTGCTTCGGCACGTCGAGCGGAATGTCCGCGGTGTTCGTCGCGCTCGGTGCTTTGTTGAAGGCAGGCGACCGGTTGGTCGCGGCACGCAGCCTGTTCGGTTCGTGCTTCGTCGTCTGCAACGAGATCCTGCCGCGCTGGGGTGTCGAGACCGTCTTCGTCGACGGTGAGGACAACGCGCAGTGGGAAGAGGCGCTGTCGGTTCCGACGACGGCGGTGTTCTTCGAGACGCCGTCGAACCCGATGCAGTCGCTCGTCGACGTCGAGCGGGTCTCCGAGCTGGCGCACGCGGCCGGCGCAACCGTGGTGTTGGACAACGTCTTTGCGACTCCGCTGCTGCAGAACAGTCTGGCGCTGGGAGCGGACGTCGTCGTCTACTCGGGTACCAAGCACATCGACGGCCAGGGCCGTGTCCTCGGCGGCGCGATTCTCGGGAGCAAAGAGTACATCGACGGTCCGGTGCAGACGCTCATGCGCCACACCGGTCCGGCGTTGAGTCCGTTCAATGCGTGGACTCTGCTGAAGGGTCTCGAGACGATGCCTGTGCGCGTTCGACATTCGACGCAGAGCGCACTCGAGATCGCGCGGTTCCTCGAAGGGCATCCAGGGGTGTCGTGGGTCAAGTACCCCTACCTCGAATCGCACCCGCAGCACGAGCTCGCGAAGAAGCAGATGAAGGGCGGCGGCACCGTCGTCACGTTCGAATTGGACGCGCAGGAGGGTGAAGGCAAGAAGCGTGCGTTCGAACTGCTCGACGCGTTGCGCGTCATCGATATCTCGAACAACCTGGGCGACGCGAAGACGCTCATCACCCACCCCGCGACGACGACGCACCGCGCGATGGGCCCGGAAGGTCGTGCGGCAGTGGGGCTTTCGGACGGTGTCGTGCGCATCTCCGTCGGCCTCGAGGACGTCGAGGATCTCATCGCGGATCTGCAGCAGGCGCTTCGCTAGCGCTCACGAGGCGCGGAGCGCCTCCAGAACAGTCCTGAATTTCGCTGTCGTCTCGGCGAGTTCGGCATCGGGGTCGGAGGCTTCGACGATGCCTCCGCCCGCCGTCGCGACCGCTGACAGGCCGTCGGCCGCGAGTTCGAGGCATCGGATGGCCACCATCCACTCGCCGTCGCCCGCGGAGTCCGTCCATCCGACAGCGCCCGCGTAGAAGCCGCGCGGGCCCTCGATGTCCGCGATCGTCTGCATGGCTGCGGCGCGCGGAACGCCCGCGACGGCAGCGGTCGGATGCAGTGCGAGCGCGAGATCCAGTGCCGTCGTGGACGAGTCGCGCAGAGTGCCGGTGATGGGCGAGCTCAGATGCCACAGCTGAGGCGTCGAACTCAAGTGTGGTGTTTCGGGGACTTCGATTGTTGCGCACAGAGGTTCGAGTGCTGCGCGAATTTCGTCGACGACGAATCGGTGTTCCGCTTGATCTTTCGCGCTCGCGGCCAGACGTTCGGCGATCGCTGCATCGGTGTCGGGGTCGTCGCTGCGCGCCGCTGTCCCGGCGAACGGATGGCAGCTGACCGTGGTGCCGCGTCGTCGCACCAGAAGTTCCGGACTCGAGCCGACGAGGTGTTTTCCCTCGTAATCGGTTCCGGCAGAGGAGAGATCGACGCTGTAGCCGTTGCCCAGTGGATCGGCCGCAACGAGTGAGGCGAGCAGCGACAGCGGATCGATCGGCGAATCGGCGAGGAGCTCGAGAGCACGCGCGAGCACCACTTTCTGCGCTGCGCCCTGCCGGAGCGAGTTCACGACCTTCCGCACGCGTTCGACATGCACGTCCGACGCGGGCTGTTGGCGTCCGACATGCACGTGGGGTAGCGGTGGCAATGAGACACGGGAAGCCCACGGCCCGTCGGTCCTGGTCAGGTCGACCGGTTGGACGAGCGCGACAGGATCACCGATGTCGAACGGGATCGCGCCGACGACGGCACGACCGGACTGCACGGCCTCCGGCAGCGTCGAGAACCGGTGCTCGACGCCGGTGGCCTCGACGGTGCAGTCGCGTCGGGACAGCACGAAGTGCGGTAGAGCCGACATCAGAACGGCGACTGGGTGCGTCCGACGAGGTCTGCGACCGAGTTGATGACTTTCGTCGGCCGGTACGGGTAGTGCTCGACCGATGCGGTGGTCGAGATGCCGGTCAGCACGAGGATGGTTTGCAGGCCGGCTTCGAGACCGGAGACGACGTCGGTGTCCATCCGGTCGCCGATCATCAGTGTGCTCTCGGAGTGACCGCCGATCGCGCGCAGCGCAGAACGCATCATCAGTGCGTTCGGCTTGCCGACGTAGTAGGGCTCGCGGCCGGTGGCCTTGGTGATCAGTGCGGCGACGGATCCGGTCGCGGGCAGCGATCCGTCACGGGACGGACCGGTGGCGTCAGGGTTGGTCGCGATGAAGCGTGCGCCCTTCTCGACGAGTCGAATGGCCGTCGTGATGGCTTCGAAGGAGTACGTTCGCGTCTCGCCGAGCACGACGTAGTCGGGGTTGGAATCGGTGAGTACGTAGCCGATGTCGTGCAGGGCCGTCGTCAGACCGGATTCGCCGACGACATAGGCGCTGCCGCGGGGACGCTGGTTGCCGAGGAAATTCGCCGTGGCCAGAGCGGACGTCCAGATCGCAGACTCCGGGATCTTCAGGCCGGTTCGTTCGAGCCTGGCCTGCAGGTCGCGCGGAGTTCGGATCGAGTTGTTCGTCAGCACGATGAACGGGATGTCGTTCGCCTCCAGCTCGGCGACGAACGCGTCGGCGCCGGGGATGAGGTGATCTTCGTGGACGAGAACGCCGTCCATGTCCATCAGGTAGGTCCAACGCTGCGGTTCGTCCGGTGAGCTCACCTCACCATTGTGCGCTATCCGGCTTTCTTCGACTGCGCGCGCTGCAGTGAGCGCTCACGGGCGGTCATGCCGCCCCACACTCCGAACGGTTCGCCCGCGGCCAGAGCGAACTGGCGGCACTGCGCGATGACCGGGCATGTCCTGCACACGACCTTCGCGGCATCCTCTCGTTGCCGACGAGCCGTGCGGCCCTCACCCGACGGTGAGAAGAAGATTTCCGAATCGGCGCCGCGGCAGACCGCGTCGAGCTGCCACTGCCACGCTTCTGTTGTGGGTGCCATGTAGCGATGATGTCGCGTGAGAAGACCGGCGAGAAGGTTTGCAATCATCCAGCGTCTAATTGTTTCGTGAACTCTTGGAGCGGTCGAATTGCCATGATGTTGGGTGGCGTACTGGTCGGCTCGACGCTGGCTGAGCGCGATATGGGCGAATTCGGGCCGACGCTGTCGGTCGTCGTGGCCGCGATCGTCGCGGCGTGCGTCGTGCTGCAGGTTCGAAGTGCGAAAGCCGGGTCGACGACGGTATGCGTGGGTGCCGCTGTGCTGGTGGCGTCGATGTGGTCGGGTTCGTTGTTGGATGGTGTCGGCGCCGGGCTGATACTCGGCGGACTCTTGGCCCTGGCGGATACCGACGATCGTGCCTGGTTGCAGAGTGCGTTGGCGACGGGCGTTGTCGTCGGGGCGCGGAGGCCCGTCGAAATGATCCCGCGTCGGTACGCCGACTACCTGTCGGACGGGTCCGACGCGTCCGACGGGCTTGCATGGGTACTGCTGGTGGCGACGGTCGTGGCTGTTCTCTGGACCCTGACGACCTCGGGTTTCGGGCAGATCCGAGATCCCGATCGGTCGTCGCGGGTCGGAATCGTGGTGATCGGCGTGGGAATACCGCTCGTAGCGTTGCTGACGCGTTGGTGGTTCGCCCAGCAGCTCGGCCCGCCGCCGTCGTACGCGGAGTGGGTCGCCGGGGGAGCGCTCGTGGCTGCTGTCGTCGCCGCGGCGTTCGTGTCGAGGGAGACGACGGGTGTGGTGTTGCTGGCCGGGCTGGCTGTGTCCGTCGTCGACCGTGGGGCTTTCGTCGTCGAAAGCCGGTGGTTTCTGGTCTTTCCCGTCGCGGCGGCCGTCGTGGGATCGGTCGTCGGCCGGAGGTGGCCCGCTCCTGTAGTCGGGTTCGGGATGCTCGCTCTCGTGACCGTGCCGACGGTGTTCGACATATGGGTGGATCCGGTCGTCCTGCTGCCTGTGGCCGTATACCTGTTCGCGTCGTGCCTGCCGTCGAACGGGGCGCTCACTGCCGTGGGAGTGCTCGGGCCGCTTCTGTTGTTCGTGCCGTTCGCCGAGCACTACGGGTGGACGGCGATCACGGCTATCGACAACCGGACGGTGAGTTCGTTCGTGGGCGACGCCCCCGCTTACGACGAGCAGGCTCTCGCAGCGGTCGTGACGATCCTGCTGTGCGGCGTAGTCGCGTGGACGTTGACCCGGCACTCGAATCAGAACGGTGGTGGTCGGTAATTCTCGCGGGCTGTGACGATGGCGCGGTGTTCGAGGAATCGTTCGCGAAGGTAGACGGCGTCGTCGCGTTCCTGTGAAGTGCGGGCGCGTGCGATGTCGCCGAGTGTCGGCACGTTGGTCACCGTCTCGGGGTTCAACAGCCGACCCCAGTCGGTGTCGGTGTCGGTGATGTTCTGTTCCCACCAGGTGGGTTCGTAAAGTTCGTCGGAGGGTTCGTCGTCCGGTGGTGGTTCCGTCGGTCTCTCCTCACCGACGACTAGAACTGCCGCAGAGCGCTCGTCTTCGATAGTGGTCGGCAGTGGACGTGGTTTCCGATTGTGTACGAAGGTGTCCGGTACCAGGACGGTGCCGTAGTTCGACGGGGTGATGCGTTGCAGTCCTGAGGTCGAAGTCCAGATGATGGCGTCGCCGGCGAGTCGTGCTGCGGCCCAGAGCTTCAGGGTCTTGGCTTGGTGATGGAAGTGGCACAGCGGCTGGAGGTTGGCGCGGATGGTCCAGCCGCCTGCTCGGGGGTTGGTGTGGTCGAAGGGAACGATGTGGTCGATCTCGCAGGCTGCTGCGGGCACACTGCACCCAGGGAATGTGCAGGTGGAGAACGTCGCGCGTGTGAGTGCGACGAGTTCTGCCGTGGGGCGGTAGGTCAGTGCTGCCGGTGGCGGTTCGGTGTGTCCACCGTGGCCGTCGGGGTGAATGCCCTTCGCGAGTGCGGGGTCTGCGGCTGCGGCATCGAGAAACCGCGAAATCATCTCGGAAAGAGCGACATCGCGGCCCGGGCGTAGGCGCCGGCGTACCGCACGCGGGAGTGAGCAGGAAATGGAGGTGGTGCAGGGGATCAGCGCTGCGCTCAGAGGCCCGACCGGATGGATTCGGCCGCGTTTGATCGGGCGGTAGGCAATGGGTCGGTGGTCGGTCGGGCGGTGAGCTGTCTGGTCGGCGACATCTTCAGCTGCGCTCGGGTTTTCGTGGTCGGCGGCCACGGTGTCATCGGGTTCGTCTGTACCGCCCGCATTCTCACTTCCCGCACGCTCGCTGCCCGAATGTTCTTCCTGCGCCACCGCGGAGTCGACATCCTCGGCCGTGTGGTCTGCAGACTCCTCCGCCTCGACGCCGTGTCCTTCTTCCGCGCGGATGTCCTCGATGAGTTCGGTGAGAATCATCTGCAGTCGGGAGTCGCCAGCGAGCCGTCGGGCTGTGTCGGGGTCGAGGATGGTGCCGTCGCTGAGGGTTGCGGGTCGGTCGGTGAGTCCGAGGAGGGTTTCGATGTCTACGGTGACTTGCAACAGGTGTGGACGTCGCTTGGAGTGATGCTCCTGCTGTCCGCTGACCGGGCATACGTCGGTTTCGCACATGCAGGCGATGAAGTCCTGGCGGTAGACGAGAGCCATGACGGCGTAGCCACGGAGTTGCTTCTTCGTTCGTGGGTCGCGGGAGCAGACGGTGCCTGCGAGTTCGTCGAGCACGGCGTTGATTTCGGCGCCCTCGAGACTGCTCATTCTGGCGCGGAGGGTGGCCATGCCGTCGTCGCCTCGAATGACGTCGGCGCGTCGTTCTTCGGATTCGACTTTCTTACGCGCTGCTGCGGCCTCGTCGGGGTCGTGTTCGATCCACAGGCTCCAGATGCGGTCGCGGAGGGGGCCGACGGTGGTGCGCAGTGCGGTGGCGAGGACGTCGTCCTCGATCGCGTGGACGGTATCGTCGGATGCCTTCTCGAGCACCAGGGCGATGGTGCGGACCCTAGGGTAGTCGATATCGCCTGCGGTGAAAGCGGCGTCGACTGCGGGCAGTCGCCAGGCGAGCTGTTCGCCGATGGTCATCATGTCGCCGGTGACGGTGCGCGACAAGGACAAGGCGACCGACGCCTCGCACTGGACGGTGCGTTTGGCGAGTGCGATGTCGGGTTCGCCGTCGCCGGATTCGTGGATGTCGGCTTCGGCGCAGAAGCGGAGCTCGAACAGGGCGTGCAGGTTGTGGACCATCGTTGCGGCGGCGATGTTCTCGGCGCGGCGATTGCCGGCGAGCGTCGCCAACAGTTCCGACGCCTCCGCGTCGGCGGCACGACGGATAGCGTCCGCCTCGCCTGAATTGTCAACGCCCCCCGGCATTCCCATGCCCATTACGATAGTCGAACATGTGTTCGAATGCAAGGAAGGCGGCCCACTACGTCGACCGCGCAGGTTGCAGCGCACGCGCACGTTGCAACCTGCGCGCTTGCTGGAAGGTGCGCGGCCGGACGCGAACGGTCGAAACCCGCAAGAGTTCGAATCACCGTGATTCGAAGTCGAAGCTCAAGCGCCGCAATGCAATCGAAAACCGGAGACTTGACGGCTGTACTAGGTACCGAATACATTCCTGTCACCATCCAGAGCGACCTAGAGACCTGGCTCGTCGACGTCGCAGCAACCCCCTTCCTCACGGAAGGTGTGGGTGCTACCGCCAGGACCGATGGAGGAAGCACATGAGCTGCGCACTGTGTCAACGACGGGCAATACGGCGACTCCTGCACGTCGACCTGTGCCGCGTGGGCGCCTGTAGCTGTACCTGCAGATAGTCCCGCCACACACCACACCTCCACCAGAAAGCTTGTTTCGGTGACTCAATTGCAAGCTCGGCCCGCGTCGGCCGAACCGCAGATCGACGACGAGGACCTCGTCGTCGCCAAGAAGTGGCACCCGTGGCGCTGGGTCGTCAGCATCGCGGTCCTCGTGCTGGTCGCGCAGTTCCTGCACGGCCTCGCGACCAACCCGGGATGGGATTGGGGAACGTTCGCTCAGTACTTCACGGCGGCGTCCGTCATGTCCGCGCTGTGGCTGACCATTCAGCTGACGTTCTGGGGCACGCTCATCGGGTTCGCGATCGGCATCGCGCTCGCCGTGTCTCGCCTGTCGAACAACCCTGTGCTGCAGGTCATCTCCTGGTTCTACATCTGGGCGTTCAGGTCGATTCCCCTCATCGTGCAGTTGCTGTTCTGGTTCAACATCGCCTACCTCTACCAAACTCTCACGCTCGGAATCCCCTTCGGTCCCGCGTTCTTCGAGTTCGACGTGAACAACGTGATCAGCGGTTCGACGGCCGCCATCATCGGTCTCGCGTTGCACCAGGCTGCGTACTCGGCCGAGATCGTCAGGGCGGGCATCATCTCCGTCGACCAAGGCCAGTTGGAAGCGGCTGCTGCACTGGGCATTCCGAAGCGTCGTGAATTCTTCAAGATCGTCCTGCCACAAGCGATGCGAGGGATCCTCCCGAACGCCGCCAACGAGGTCATCAGCCTGTTCAAGGGCACCTCGATCGTGTCCGTCATGGCCATCGCCGAGCTGTTCTACCAGGTTCAAGTCATCTACGGCCGCAACGGGCGGGTCGTTCCGCTGCTCATGGTCGCGACCATCTGGTACATCATCCTCACGTCGATCCTGTCGGTCGTCCAGTTCTACGTAGAACGGCACTACGCCAAGGGTGCGGTGCGCACCATCCCTCTGACGCCGATCCAGAAGATACGCAAGCGGCTCGCCGAGACCACCCTCGCGCCTCGGGGAGCAACCCGATGACCGCCGCACCGGAGAACTCGAAGTACGCCGTCGAAGTCCGCGGCATACACAAGTCGTTCGGACCTCTCGAAGTGCTGAGGGGCGTCGACCTCGTCGTTCGCCCGGGCGAGGTCACCGTCATCATCGGCCCGTCCGGATCCGGTAAGTCCACGCTGCTGCGCACCCTCAACCACCTCGAAAAGGTGGATCAAGGCACGGTCAGGGTCGACGGCAATCTCGTCGGCTACCGCCGCAAGGGCAACAAACTGCACGAGCTCAGCAACAAGGACATCCTGAAGCAGCGTTCGCAGATCGGCTTCGTCTTCCAGAACTTCAACCTGTTCCCGCACCTCACCGTGCTCGAGAACGTGATCGAAGCACCGATCTCGGCGCAGAAGCGGAGGCGCGCCGACGTCGAGCCCGAAGCTCTGGCTCTGCTCGAACGCGTTGGCTTGAAAGAGAAGGCGCACGACTACCCGCGCAGATTGTCCGGCGGCCAGCAGCAGCGCGTCGCCATCGCCCGAGCACTCGCGTTGCGCCCCAAAGTGATTCTGTTCGACGAGCCCACATCGGCACTCGACCCCGAACTCGTCGGCGAGGTTCTCGAAGTCATTCGGGGGCTCGCTCGCGAAGGCGCGACACTCGTCATCGTCACGCACGAGGTCGGTTTCGCCAAGGAGATCGCCGACACGGTCGTCTTCATGGACGGTGGACAGATCGTCGAGAGCGGCACGCCCACAGAACTTTTCGACAACACCCGAGAGGAGCGCACCAAAGCGTTCCTCGCCCACGTTCTCTGAACTCGAGGAAAAGCCATGCCCAGATTCAACCGAGGACTCCTCGTCCTCGCGTCTGCCCTCTCCGCTGCTGCACTTACGCTCACCGCGTGCAGTGAACCCACCGCCGAATCGGAGGTAGTGACCGAGGACGGTCAGACCTTCGACCTCTCGCCTGAGCAGTCCACCCGCGTTCACGCCGACAAGGTCGACGAGATCGCCGCGAAAGTTCCGCAGACCATTCGTGATTCAGGCGTCCTGACGATTGCTGGAACTGCCGGTACCGCCCCGCCGCTGCGCTTCTACGCGACCGACGACAAGACCGTCGTCGGCTCCGAAGTGGATTTCGGCATCCTCATCGCCGACATTCTGGGTCTGAAGCCGGAGATCACCGTCGCCGACTGGGCGCAGAACTTCGTCAAGATCGACTCCGGTGAGAACGACGTCTTCATCTCCAACGTCACCGTCACCGAGGAGCGCAAGGACAAGTACGACTTCGCGACGTACCGTCTCGACAACCTCGCCTTCGAGACTCAGAAGGACACGGACTGGGTCGTGAACGGCCGTCAGGACATCGCAGGCAAGAAAATCGGTGTCGGATCCGGTACCAACCAGGAACAACTTCTGGTCGAGTGGAACGAAGCCAACATCGCCGAGGGTCTCGCGCCGGCCGAGATCGCATACTACCAGAACACCTCCGACTACTACCTTGCGCTGTCGTCCAAGCGCATCGACGGCTACGTCGGACCCAACCCGTCCGCCGTCTACCACGCGGCCACCAGCGGTGACAGCAAGATCATCGGCACGGTGTCCGGTGCGGGCGACGCCCTGCAAGGCGAAATCGCCGTGACCACCAAGAAGGACAACGGTCTGATCGTCGCGATCCAGGAGGCGATCAACCACGCCATCGAGGACGGCGATTACCAGAAGGTCATCGACCGCTGGGGGCTGAAGGACGAGGTTGTCACCGAGTCCGTGATTAACCCGCAGGGCCTGCCCCGCAAGGCTGGATAGACCCAGGCATGAAAGTAGTAGTGGTCGGCGGCGGCGTGATCGGAACAGCATCGGCGTGGATTCTCGCGCGCCGAGGCCACCAGGTCACCCTGCTCGAGCAGTTCGAGCCCGGCCACAAGAACGGTGCGTCACACGGCAGTTCGCGCATCTTCCGGCACGCCTATGCGGACGACTACTACGTATCGCTCGCATCACGCGCCCACACACTGTGGCGTGAGCTCGAGAACAACACGGGCACTGAACTTCTCACACTCACGGGTGCCGTGGACCACGGCTTGCCCGCTACCGTGACACCCCGCGCCGACGCCTTGGCTCGCGCGGGGCTCACTGCCGAAATTCTGCACCCGAACGAGGCGCGGCGGCGCTGGCCCGGGTTGGCGTTCGACACGACAGTCCTGCATCATCCCGATGCCGGACGGTTGGATGCGGACGGAAGTGTTGCCGCCTTCGTCGTCGCGGCCCGAAACGCCGGTGCCGCTGTGCATTACGGAAGCCCGGTGCGGGAGATCACCGCGTCGGACGTGTCGACGGATGCTCGGACCTTTCCGGCCGACCATATCGTCGTCGCGGCAGGTGCATGGTCGTCGAAAGTTCTCGGCAGCCGGGTGGACCTTCCCTCACTCGTCACTACTCAGGAACAACCTGCACATTTTCTGCCCACCATCGACGCCGACTGGCCGAGCGTCATTCACCATCCTGGTGCAGAACTCCGCACCGAAGGAATCTACGGACTGCAGGGCACCGAGGGGATCAAGATCGGCGAGCACGGCACCGGTCCGGTGATAGACCCCGACGACAGGGACTTCACTCCACGCCCCGACGGCATCGAACGGCTGAAGGCGTACGCCAGAACCTGGCTGCCCGGGGTGGATGCAGACTCCGCCGACCCCCTGACCTGCCTGTACACGACCACGCCTGATTCGAACTTCGTGGTCGATCGCATCGGACATCTCACGGTTGCCGCCGGTTTCTCGGGCCACGGGTTCAAATTCGCGCCTGCGATCGGTGAGTTGGTCGCCGATCTGGTCGATGGAGAGCCGACGCCGGAGCTTTTTCGACTGGGTGTGCGTCCTGGCAGCGATGTTTCCTAGCGATCGGGAATGGAATACAGTCGTGCCCGGTTCGTACAACTGAACACACACCATCCAGAGCGACCGAGAGACCTTGGCTCGACGACGTCGCAGCAACCATCACGCCACGCGCGTGGGGGTGCTCCTGCCAGGATCGATGGAGGGAAACGTAATTGACCACGTCATACGAGCAGGGCGCATTGCAGTTCGTGGCCGTTCACCAGAACGACCCGCTGGCCGCGCCGCTGATCGAGGAACTCGCGCTCGAATATGCGACGCGCTACGGCCGCACTCCCGGTGAGCAGTACAGCGAACTTCGTTCCTATCCGGCGGAGGAATTCGCCCCACCGGGCGGCTCTCTCGTCGTCGCCATCTCGGGCGGCCAACCCGTCGCAGGAGGTGCGTTCCGGCAGTACGACGCCACGACCGCCGAGCTGAAGCGAATCTGGACTGCATCGACACACCGCAAACGGGGTCTCGGCAAACTCGTCGTCGCAGAACTCGAACGCATCGCCGCCCTGCGTGGATACTCCCGCATCTACCTGACGACGGGGTGGCGCCAGCCGGAAGCCGTCGCGCTGTACTTGTCCACCGGGTACACCCCGCTCTACGACAGGTCGATCCCGGCCGAGGACGTCGGCCCTCACCCGTTCGAGAAGCTTCTCGTCTGTGAGGGTGCCGCATGAAGTTTCTGCTGATGAGCCTTGTGTCGCATCGGCCCGACCCCATTTCCGGTGACAAGACGACCCCGGCGCAGCGATTCCGGGAGGTCGTCGACACCGCGGTTCTCGCCGAAGAATTGGGTTACGACGGTTTCGCCGTCGGTGAGCGCCACGAGGATCCGTTCATTTCGGCGTCGCCGCCGGTGGTGTTGAGCAACATCGCTGCTCGCACGTCGACCATCGGATTGTTCACGGCCGTAACCACGTTGAGCCTCCTCGATCCGGTGCGCGCCTTCGAGGACTATTCGACGCTCGACAACCTGTCCGATGGCCGACTCGAATTGATCATCGGCAAGGGCAACGGGAGTGCCCAGGCCGCATTGTTTCACGTGACACCCGAGGATCAGTGGGATCGTAATCGTGAAGGCTACGAACTGTTTCGCACGTTGTGGGACAGCGACAGCGTCACGTGGTCCGGTCGTTTCCGGCCTCCTCTCGTCGACGCGAAAGCTCTACCTCGCCCGTTGCAGTCCAGAATTCGCATCTGGCACGGCAGTGCGACAAGCAGGGAATCCGTGGATCTGGCTGCACGGCATGGGGATCCGATCTTCTCCGCCAACGTCACCAATCCGCCCGAGCCGTACGCCGAACTGATTCGCCATTACCGTGAGCGCTGGGCGCACTACGGTCGTCGTCCCGAGGACGCCCTCGTGGGCGCTGGCACTGCCGGCTTCCATGTCGCCGCGACGTCGCAGGAGGCCGTTGCCGCATACCGTTTCACGTTCGAGGCACGGCTGGCGGCGCAACGCAGCGCTGGAATCCCGGTCGTCTTCGACTCCCTCGAAGACCTCGTCGAGCGCAGTTCCGCGCTGATCGGCAGCCCCGAGCAGGTGATCGACAAGATCGGTCGGTATCACGAACAGTTCGGTCACGAGGTCATCCATCTCAGCGCGGATGCCGACGGTATCCCCGCGCGTCAGCAGCGTCGTAGCCTGGAGTTGTTCCAGTCCGACGTCGCACCCGTGATACGCGAGTGGATTCCGAGCCGACCACTCGCCGCAGCCAAGGCCCTGAAAGAGGTTCTCGTATGAGTATTTTCGCCGTCGGAATCGAGTTGGACGGGGAGGGTGCTCATCCACGCGCGGCGCGGCGTGCGAACCAGCCGTCGAGCGGGTCGATCAGCGGAAAGACGCTGTCGCGTCGCGTCGCGGCCGCCGAGAATGCGGGTTTCACGTTCGCCACGTTCGACGACTCGATCCTCCCGCCGTCCGGCGACGTACGCGCGAGGGTCGACGCCGTCGCCCGCGCCTCGTTCGTCGCGGCGACCACGTCCACGATCGGACTCGTCCCGGTCGTCGGCACGACGTACGCCGAGCCGTTCCACACGTCTTCGCAGCTTGCGACGCTCGACTACTCGTCGCGCGGACGTGCCGGATGGATCCCGATTCGTGTGACCGACCCGGCGGCGGCCCGCGCGTGGGGCCGACCCGAAGTGACGTCCGATGCGGATCGCACTCGCGAGCAACGAGACTCGATCACCGTCGCTCGACAACTGTGGGATTCGTGGGAGGACGACGCTGTCATCCGCCACGTCGCGAGCGGGCGTTTCCTCGACCGCGACAAGCTGCACTACGTCGACTTCCAGGGCGAGTCGTTCTCGGTGAAAGGCCCGGCGATCGTGCCGCGCCCACCGCAGGGACAGCTCGTCGTGTTCGGCACGGAGGACGAGCGCGACCTCGTCGACGTCGTCCTCGTCCGCGAGACACCCTCGGCGCGGACGGACGCGCTCACCGTCGTCGAAATCGACGTCGCGCTCGACACCGCGGACGCAACTGCGGCCGAGCGACTCGAATCACTCGGTGCCGCAACGGCATCGGGTCGAACGAGCTACTCCGGTCCTGCAGCCGGCCTGACGGAACTGCTCACCGATCTGGCCTCCACAGCAGACGGGGTTCGGCTGTTCCCGACGGTCGTCGACGAGGACCTACCGGTGCTGGGTCGGTACGTCCTGCCCGAGCTGTTCCAGACAGGCGTCGCGCATCGCCCGGTTCCAGGATCGACGTTCCGCGACAACCTCGGTCTTGCCCGGCCGGCCAATCGTTACGAGAGGGTCTGAACATGAGTGTCCTTCGACCGGACGCCCAGGTGCACTTCGGTGTCTTCTTTCAAGGCGTCAACCACACCACCATCTGGTCCGACCCGCAAAGTGGTTCGCAGATCGATTTCGAGACGTTCCGCAAGATCATCACGACGGCCGAGCGGGGCCTGTTCGACGCGTTCTTCCTCGGTGAGGGTCTGCGCCTGCGCGAGCAGCAGGGCAAGATTCTCGACCTGGACATCGCCGGGCGTCCCGACGCCATCGCGCAGCTCGCAGCGCTCGCAGGCATCACCGAACACATCGGATTGGTTGCGACCCAGAACACGACGTACAACGAGCCGGGCGACCTCGCGCGTCGACTTGCAGGTCTCGACATCCTGTCCGACGGCAGGGCAGGGTGGAATGCCGTCACGACCGACAACGCGTGGACCGGTGAGAACTTCCGCCGGGGAGGGTTTCTCGACCACGAGCTCCGCTACGAGCGGGCAGGCCAGTTCATCCAGGCGGCGCGTGCGATCTGGGATTCCTGGGAGAACGGTGAACCGACTCGGGTGCAGCAGAGCACGTCGCAATTCGACATCGAGCTCGACGCCACGCTCCCGCGGAGCGCGCAAGGACATCCGGTCATCTTCCAGGCCGGCGACTCGCCGCAGGGCCGTGACTTCGCCGCTGCCAACGCCGACGTCATCTTCTCCCGTCACGGAACGCATTTCGACGAAGCGTTGACGTTCGCGAACGACATTCGGTCTCGCCTCCGCAAGGCAGGTCGTCCCGAGGACGACATCAAGATCCTTCCCGGTACCCAGATAGTGTTGGCGGAGAACGCGAACGAGGTAGAAGAGAAGGAACGGTGGGTCCGCGAGGGCCAGTTCACCGGGCCGACGGCGTTGTCGCTCATCGGGCTCGTGTGGGGGCGCGACCTGTCCGATCTCGATCCCGACGGTCCGCTCCCCGCGGACGATCCGGTGCCGGCTCCCATCTCGGCGACGCGTGGTGCTTTCCGCGACGGCAAGGATCCGATCGAATTGGCAAGGGAGTGGCGCGCTTTGGCCGAGGCGAAGAACCTGTCGTTGCGTCAGGTCGCCATCGAGACGACGGCCAGGTCCGGCTTCGCAGGTACACCGGGTCAGGTCGCCGACGAGCTCACGCGGTGGGTACGCGAAGGCGCAACGGATGGATTCAACATCTCGCCGTACATCGTGCCGGGTGGTCTCGACGAGATCGTCGACTGGCTCGTGCCCGAGTTGCAGGAACGCGGGTCCTACCGGACCGAATACACGTCGACGACGCTGCGCGGCCATCTGGGGCTGCGTGAGCCGCTGACCCGCAGGACGTCCGGTGAGACCGACAACAGCGCTGCAGGCTGACGAAACCCGGAAGGCGGTCGGCACGAGACGGAGTGGGCAGTGACAAGGACGGCACCGAAGTTTTCGTGGTTTCTTCCTACCGGTGGCGACGACGAACGCCTCGGTGGTACGTCGCACGGAGTGCGCATTGCGGACAACGCTGCAGCAGTGGATGATTCCGGCCATCGCGACGCGTCGCTCGACTACCTGACTCGTCTGGCGCAGACCGTCGACCGGCTCGGTTTTCATGCGGTGCTGACGCCGACGGGCGCTCACTGCGAGGACGCGTGGTTGGTCACGTCGGCGTTGATCGCGGCGACGGCGCGTCTGAAGTTCCTCGTCGCGTTCCGGCCCGGTGCCGTAGAGCCGGTCCTGTCGGCGCAGATGGTCAGTACGTTCCAACGACTTTCGGGTGGACGTGCACTGCTGAACGTCGTCGTGGGAGGTGACGACGTCGAACAGCGCGCGTACGGCGACACACTCGGCAAGGACGACCGCTACCGTCGAGCGCTCGAATTCCTCGAAATCGCCCGTGCCGTCGGCGACGGCAAGCCTGTCTCGACGTCGTCGGAGTTCTACACCGTCGAGCGGCCGAGCGGCGCCGGTTTCAGTGGCTACCCGCCGGTCCCGCTTCCCGACGTGTACCTCGGTGGATCGTCCGCGGCTGCCGTCGATGTCGCGGCCGCGCAGGCCGACGTGTTCCTGACCTGGGGTGAACCGCCCAATCAGGTCGCCGACAAGATCGCGCACGTCAAGAAGGCCGCACACGACCGAGGCAGGGACATCCGAGGCGGGATCAGGCTGCACGTCATTGCGCGTGACACCGCCGACGAGGCGTGGGCGGTTGCCGAGAACCTGATCTCCGGGCTCGACGACGAGATCATCGCACGCAGGCAGAAAGCATTGCGCGGCATCGCGTCCGAGGGGCAGCGACGCATGCTCGATCTGCACGGTGGTGATCGAAACAACCTGCTGGTCGGGCCGAATCTGTGGGCGGGGTACGGTCTGGTGCGCGGGGGAGCCGGTACCGCGCTGGTCGGCAGTCACGCCGAGGTGGCCGACCGGATTCGCGAATATCAGGCGGTGGGCATCGATGAGTTCATCTTTTCGGGCTACCCCCACGTCGAAGAAGCTGAGCATTTCGGGAGGGGAGTGCTACCGCTGTTCGAATCCCCCAATACTCCGTAGGGAATGCCCCAATTGGCATAAGTGTCGTACGTAGTCGTACACTTGCCAGCGCAACACCATCCAGAGCGACCGAGAGACCTGGCTCTACGACGTCGCAGCAACCCCCCGAACAAGTCGGGAGCGGGTGCTACCGCCGGGAACGATGGAGGAACGATGCACGCTGGATACACCAACAGCTGGGGCCGGATCCACGTGGACCTGTGCCGCCTGGCCGGTGCCACCTGTCGCAGCTGAGCCCTGCCGGCTGACTTTCTTTTCACCACCTTCACCGAAGTCGAGTACACCCATGTCCGTGGGTGTACTCGCGTCTCGAGATCCGGAGTACCTACGTGTCCTCACGTTCCGTTCTGGCGGGAATCGGCGCCCTCGCTGCCGCCAGTGTCGTTCTGACCGCGTGCAGCGGTAGTTCCACGTCGACCACCGCAGATGCAGGCGAGCCCCAGCCCGGCGGCACACTGCGCTACGGACTGTCCGGCGCGCCGACCTGCTCCGATCCCGCACAATCCGGCACCAATCAGACCATCTACGTCATCCGGCAGATCGTCGATTCGCTCACCGACCAGGATCCGGAGACCGGTGAGATCACCCCGTGGCTCGCGGACAGTTGGGAAGTGGCCCCCGACGCGTCGTCGTTCACGTTCACGCTCAAGGACGGCGTCACGTTCAGCGACGGCACGCCGGTCGACGCCGAGGCGGTCAAGGCCAACTTCGACTCGATCGTGAACACGCTGACCACAGCGAAGTCCCCGCTCGGCGGCAGCTACCTGTCCGGCTACGTCGGCACCACCGTCGTCGACCCACTCACCGCGAAGATCGATTTCAACGGTCCGAATGCGCAGTTCCTGCAGGCGACGTCGACGGCGCAACTGGGAATTCAGTCCCTCGCCACCGTCGCCAAGCCGGCCGAGGCGCGGTGCGACGGCAGCAACATCGGCAGCGGCCCGTTCACGTACGCCGACTATCAGCAGGACAGGTCGGTGACACTCGCCAAGCGCACCGGGTACAGCTGGGGCTCGGACGTTTTCGGTCACGACGGCGAGGCCTACCTCGACACCATCGAGTTCACGGTCGTTCCCGAGTCGGGCGTCCGTACCGGCAGTCTGTCGTCCAATCAGCTCGACGCGATCAGCGACGCGCTCCCGCAGGATGCCCCGCAGATCGAGGCCACCGGCGGACGGATCCTGACGACGTCGAATCCGGGCACGCCGTTCGGCATCCAGCCCAACGTGACTCGGGGTGCGCTGCAGGATCCCGAGGTGCGCAAGGCCCTCGTTCCGGCGATCGACCGTCAGGAACTCGTCGACACCATTCTCGGCCCGGACTTCAAGACCGCGACCAGCACGCTGGCCAGTCGGACCCCCGGCTACACCGAACTCGCGGACGTCACCTACGACCCCGAGAAGGCGAAATCCATTCTCGACGCGGCAGGCTGGGTCACGGGAGCCGACGGCATCCGTGAAAAGGACGGCCAGAAGCTGAGTTTCAAGGTCATGTTCAGCGCCGTGTTCGCCGGTAACCAGGCGATCCTCGAGCTCACCCAGCAGCAGCTGCGTGAGGTCGGCGTCGACCTGCAGCTCGAACTGGTGTCGAATGCCGAGGCCACCGCGCGTCAGGGAACCAAGGACTACGACTCCACGTACTACAACAGCACGCGCGCCGACGGTGACATCCTGCGCACGTCGTTCGCCGTCGACGGCCGAAACCTGAACGCCCGCGGCCCGATTCCCGATCTCGACGCGTCGCTGACCGAGGAACTGGCCACCACCGATACCGCAGAACGCAACGAGATCATCGGTCGCGCGCAGCAGCAGGTGCTCGACAACGGTCTGTGGATCCCGACCATCGAGCTGTCGCAGGCGATCGGTGCAGGCCCGACCGTGCAGGACCTGAAGTTCGAGGCGTCGGCCCGTCTGCAGTTCTTCGACACCTGGCTGAGCGGACAGTAGCCATGACCCGGTACCTCGCACAGCGTGTCCTGCAGGCGATCGTCGTTCTGTGGGCGGCGTTCACGATCTCGTTCGTCGTGTTGTTCCTGCTCCCGTCCGATCCGGTCAGCATCGCGGCCGACGGCGGGGGAGCAGGCACCCCGATCGACGCCGCCGCGATCGCGGAGTTGCAGGCGCGGTACGGCCTCGATCAGCCGGTGTGGATTCAGTATTGGAACTCGCTCAGCGGCGCTGTCCGAGGTGACTTCGGGTACTCGATCGCCACAGGGCAGAAGGTGACTACGGCGATCTTCGACGCACTGCCCAGCACGCTGGCGCTTGCCTTCAGCGCCCTCGTGCTGGCCGTGATCTTCGGCGGAACGGTCGCGTTCTTCGCGACGTACACCCGCGCAGGATGGTTGCGCAACATCCTGTTGTCGATCCCGCCGCTCGGGGTCGCCGTCCCGACGTTCTGGGTCGGACTGCTTCTGCTGCAACTGTTCTCGTTTCAACTGCGACTGTTTCCGGCGTTCGGCGACCAGGGGTTTCCGTCGCTGGTGCTACCCGCGATCACGCTGGCATTGCCGACGGGCGCCGTCATCGCTCAGGTTCTCGCGACGTCCATGACGACCACGTGGAAGCAGCCGTTCGTCGAATCGGCTCGCGCCAAGGGTGTCTCGCGTCTGCGCGTGCAGACCAAGCATGTCGCCCGGCTGTCGTCGATTCCCGCGTTCACCATTGCAGGTGTCCTCGTCGGCAACCTCCTCGCCGGATCGGTGGTCGTCGAAACGGTCTTCTCCCGGGCAGGCGTCGGACGATTGACGCAGACCTCGGTGATGGCGCAGGACATTCCCGTAGTCCAGGGCATCGTCGTCCTGACGTCGTTGGTGTTCGTGGCGATCAACCTGCTGGTCGACGTGCTCTACCCGTTGATCGACCCGCGCATCGTCGCGGAGTACAAGAAGCCGGAAAGCCCTGCGAACGCAACGAAGGAGAAAGTCGGTGTCTGACACTCTGATTCGCGAGGTCCTCACGCCAGCGCGGTCGTCCACGCCGTCGGTATCCGCTCCGCGTCGTCGCTCGCCGCGGGCCTGGCTGAAGAACATCTGGCTCGTGCTGTCGGCGGTCGTACTGCTCCTCGCCGTCGGGTTCGCCCTGTTCCCGTCGGTGTTCGCCAGCGGCGATCCGTTGAGGGGCGTACCCGCCGAGAAGTTGCAGGGCCCGAGCGCCGCCCACTGGTTCGGCACCGACAACATCGGACGCGACGTGTACACCCGCGTCGTGCACGGCGCGGGACTGTCGCTGACGGCGACGCTGCTGGCCGTAGGAATAGCCCTCGTCGCGGGCTCTCTCATCGGATTGCTGTCCGGTGCCGTCGGCGGTGTGCTCGACGCCGTACTGATGCGCATCGTCGACGTCCTGCTGTCGATTCCGGCATTGCTACTGTCACTCGCTCTCGTGACCGCGCTCGGCTTCGGTACCACCAACGTCGCCATCGCGGTCGGTGTCTCGCTCGTCGCGAATTTCGCCCGCGTCATGCGGTCCGAAGTGCTCAGGGTGAGGCGTTCGCTCTACGTCGAGGCGGCATACGCGTCGGGCGTGCGGTGGTACGACGTGTTCCGACGCCATATCCTGCGGAACAGCTACGCACCTGTGATCGCGCTGGCCGCAGTCGAATTCGGTATGGCGGTGCTGGCGGTGTCGTCGCTCAGCTTCCTGGGCTTCGGGGCGGTCCCGCCGACTCCCGAATGGGGTTCGTTGATCTCCGAGGGACGTAATTTCCTCGCCACGGCGTGGTGGATGACGACGCTTCCCGGCCTCGTCATCGTCGCCGTCGTGCTGTCCGCCCACCGCGTCGGACACGCCATCGAAGGAGGAAAGCGATGAGCCCGATCCTCGAGGTCCAGGGCCTCCAGGTTTCCTACGGTGAGTCGACGGCGGTGCGCGGCGTCAGCCTGTCCGTCGAGAAGGGCGAGGTCGTCGCAGTCGTCGGTGAATCCGGTTCGGGCAAGTCGACGACGGCGCACGCCATCATCGGTCTGCTCGCCGGCTCCGGACACGTCACCGGAGGCACGGTCACGTTCGACGGGGACCGCATCGACGACGCGTCGGAGAAGACGCTCGATCGTCTCCGCGGCGCACACATCGGACTGGTCCCGCAGGATCCGACGACGTCGCTGAATCCGGTCATCCGCATCGGTGACCAGGTCGCCGAAGTGCTTCGCGTGCACGGTCTTGCGACCAAGCGATCCGCGAAAGTCGAAGCGATCCGTATCCTCACGGAAGCGGGCATCGACAACCCGGAGGTCCGCGCTCGGCAGTACCCGCAGGACCTCTCCGGTGGTCAACGCCAGCGTGTACTCATCGGAATTGCCCTGGCGTGCAGGCCGGAACTAGTCATCGCCGACGAGCCGACCAGCGCGCTCGACGTGACCGTCCAGCGCCGCATTCTCGACCACCTCGATGCGCGGATCGCGGAGACGGGCGCTGCGGTTCTGCTCATCACGCACGATCTCGGTGTCGCCGCAGACCGTTCGGATCGGCTCGTCGTCATGAGCAAGGGCGAGATTGTCGAAACCGGCCGCACGGCAGACGTTCTCGCGAATCCACAGCACGAGTACACCAAGTCTCTGCTCGCCGCGGCGCCCAGTCTGAGTACCGAGGTGCGGCAGGAGCGTCCGGCGTCGGATCCGATTCTGACCGTGTCGGACGTGTCCAAGACGTTCCGCATCGGCCGCGGTGTGTCGCTCGACGCCGTGAAGACGGCGTCGATCACCGTCGAACGCGGCCGGACGCTGTCGCTCGTCGGTGAATCGGGCTCGGGCAAGTCCACTCTGGCGCGCATCTCCATCGGTCTCGAGACACCCACGTCGGGGTCGGTGACGTTCGACGGGACCGAGGTCTCCACGTTGAAAGGCTCCGCGCTGCGAGCGCTGCGTCGCCGCGTGCAGATCGTCTACCAGAACCCGTACGCGTCACTGAACCCCAAGTTGAGCGTCGAACAGATCGTGCGTGAACCGCTCGACGCATTCAAGGTCGGTTCGTCGGCGGAAAGAACAACGCGCGCAGCAGAACTGCTCGACCACGTCGCGCTCGGGTCGGACTATCTGCACCGTAGACCTGCCGAACTGTCCGGCGGCCAGCGCCAACGCGTCGCGATCGCCCGCGCGTTGGCGCTGCATCCGGAACTGCTCGTTCTCGACGAGCCGGTGTCGGCATTGGATGTATCCGTGCAGGCGCAGATCCTGACGTTGCTCTCGAATCTGCAGGACGAACTGGAGCTCAGCTACCTGTTCATCTCACACGATCTCGCGGTGGTCAGGCAGATCAGTGACACCGTTGCCGTCATGCAGTCCGGATCGATCGTCGAATACGGCACGACCGCAGCAATTTTCGATTCACCCCAGCGTGAGTACACGCGCGAACTGCTGGCAGCGATACCGGGCACCCACAAGGAGACACTTCATGCCTGACAGAGCTTTCCTCACTGCTGTCGAATTGCAGGGCACCGGCAGGCATCCGGCGTCCTGGCGGCGAGCGGATTCCCGCGCAGAGGACCTGTTCACCGCGGCTTACTGGACCGAGCTTCTCGAACTCGCCGAGCGTGCGGGCGTCGACTTCGCGTTCATCTCGGATTCGTTCGCACGCGGGGCGCACACGACCGCGTCATTCGGCCAACTCGACGCCGCATCAGTCGCAGCACGCGCCGCGGCAGTCACCTCGTCGATCGGACTGATCCCGACGGTCACCGTCACGCACACCGAGCCGTTTCACGTCTCGAAGCAGGTTGCGAGCATCGACTTCGCATCGCACGGTCGCGCAGGTTGGGAGGTTGCGGTGTCACCCGGCGTCGACGACGCGAAGGCGTTCGGCCGCAAAGGTGTTCAGGACGCGGCCGATCTGTGGCGCGAAGCCGACGACGCGGTCGAGGTCGTGACGCGGCTGTGGGACAGCTGGGAGGACGACGCGGAGATCCGCGACCAGAGCACCGGGCGGTTCATCGATCGAGACAAGCTGCACTACATCGACTTCGAGGGCGATTACTTCTCGGTGAAGGGCCCGTCGATCACGCCGCGGTCACCGCAGGGGCAGCCCATCGTGGCGGTGCGCGTCGCCGACGAGCATTCGCTGGCCGTCGCGGCCGCGCGCGCCGACGTCGTACGCGTCACGGCAGCGACCACCGCCGAGGCTGCCGTCGTCGCCGCGCGTGTCCGGCGGGCCGTCGTCGCACAGGGGCGCGACCCGGTGAACGTGGCAGTCCTGCTGGACGTCGACGTGCTCGTATCCGACTCTGCTGCAGCAGATGTCGAGCAGCTGGACTCGTGGGAGCCGTATGCGTCGGACACCGTGCGGTACGTGGGTGACCGCGCCGGGCTGGAGGCGGTGGTGACGGAACTGTCGGGAATCGTCGACGGCGTGACGTTCCGGCCGCTGGCCCTGGTATCCGGTGTTGCCGCGCTGCCGAAGTCGGGCGGCGGCGCACCCGGACTGCTGAGGGAACGTCTCGGCCTGTCTCGTCCGGTGAACCGTTATGCAGAAGGAGCGTTGTGATGGTCGAGCGTAGGAAACAGATTCACCTCGGCGCGCATTTTCCCGGCGTCAACAACACGACGGTGTGGAGCGATCCGGCGTCGAAGAGCCAGATCGAGTTCGACTCCTTCGTCCATCTCGCGAAGACGGCCGAACGCGGTCTGTTCGACTTCTTCTTTCTCGCCGAAGGACTGAGGCTGCGCGAGCACCGGGGCAGAATTCACGATCTCGACGTCGTCGGGCGTCCCGATACGCTGATCGTGTTGAACGCGCTTGCCGCCGTCACGACGCATCTCGGACTCGCAGGCACGATCAACACGACGTTCAACGAACCGTTCGAGCTGGCCAAACAGTTCGCGACGCTCGATCATCTGTCGAACGGCCGCGCCGCGTGGAACATGGTGACGTCGTCCGACGCGTTCACCGGTGAGAATTTCCGCCGGGGCGGCTACCTGGACCGGAAGGATCGGTACGTACGCGCCCGCGAGATCATCGACGTCGCACGGAAGCTGTGGGACAGCTGGGGCGAGGACGACCTCGTCGTCGACCGTGAGAAGGGGATCTTCGGACGTACCGACGCGGTCGGCCGCGTCCGACACAGTGGGGAGCAGTTCGACATCGACGCTGCGTTCACCGTCCCGCGAAGCCCGCAGGGCCATCCGGTTCTGCTGCAAGCAGGAGATTCCGACGAAGGCCGCGAGTTCGGCGCAGCCAAGGCCGACGCGATCTTCACGGTCCACGGAACACTCGAGGCCGGGCAGGCGTTCTACACCGACGTGAAGGGCAGGCTCGCGAAGTACGGCCGTGCGCACGACGATCTGAAGGTGCTGCCCGCGGCCACGTTCGTCCTCGGTGACACCGACGCCGAGGCGCACGAGCGTGCCGACGTCATCCGCCACCAGCAGGTCGGACCGCAGACTGCGATCTCGTTTCTCGAACAGGTGTGGGGCCGTGACCTGTCGTCGTACGACCCCGACGGACCGTTGCCCTCCGAGGATCCGGCGGACGACGTCAACATCACGCGGGGCCGCGTCCGACACGGCGATCCGGTTCAGGTTGCGCGTGAGTGGCGCGAGCGCGCCGAGGCGAAGAACCTCAGTATCCGCGAATTGATCATCGAGGTGACGACGCGTCAGCAGTTCGTCGGTACTCCCGCCCAGGTGGCTGCAGAGATCGACAGCTACGTGCAGAACGACGCGTGCGACGGGTTCATCCTCGTCCCGCACATCACCCCGGCCGGCCTCGACGAATTCGTCGACAAGGTGGTTCCGCTGCTGCAGGAACGTGGCAGCTTCCGCACCGAGTACAGCGGCACCACGCTGCGCGAGCACTTGGGACTCGCCCACCCGCACGACACCCACGAGCGTGAAGGAGTACGAGCGTCATGACCACTACGGTCCACAGCTTCGAAATCCAGTGGAACACCTGGCACGCCGAGCGGGAGAGCTACTATCGTGACCCGCTCGGCTGGGTCGCGCTCACCGGATTGTATTGGCTCACCGACGAGTTCGAGACCGTCGCCGACCTTCCCGGCCGATGGAAGGCCGACGCGGATGCCGTTCACATCGAGGGTCTGGACGTCGAGCGTCTGGAACCCGTCGAAGGTGCCCCCGGCATTCTGGTCGAGGACGGTGAGCGACGCATCGAGGTCATTCGTCGGACCGGGTCGGTGGCATTGCGTGTGCACGATCCGAAATCGCCTCACCTGCAGTCGTTCCAGGGCTTTCCGACGTACGCGCCCTCCGAACGATGGACTGTCACAGGCACGTTCACGCCGTACCCGGAAGCGAAGATCGTGACGACGGGAGCCGTCGTCGAAGGCTTGGAGCATCATCACACCGCCGTCGGAACCATCGATTTCGAGTTGGGTGGTGAGCGTCAGCAGTTCGTCGCATTTGGCGGTAAAAAGGGTGGACTGCAGATTTTGTTCACCGACGCCACGAGTGGTGTGACGACCTATCCGGCGTCCCGTTCGCTCGCGGTCGAGGATCCGGATGCCGATGGTCGTGTCACTCTCGACTTCAACCGGGCGTCCAACCTACCGTGTGCGTTCACCGACTACGCGACGTGCCCGGTCGCTCCCGCGGAAAACAAGCTGACCGTCGCCGTCGAAGCAGGGGAGAAGACACCGGAATTCGAGGTCCCTGCGTGACGCGAGTGCCGCTGAACGTTCTCGACCTGTCGCCGATCAGCGAGGGGTCCACTGTTCAGCAGGCTCTGCGCAACACTCTCGATCTGGCGCGGCAGACCGAGGAGTGGGGTTACGAGCGGTATTGGGTGGCGGAACACCATTTCGTGGCTGCGGCGAGTTCGTCACCTGCCGTTCTCATCGGTCTGATCGCTGCTGCTACCAACAGGATTCGCGTCGGATCGGCTGCGGTGCAGATCGGTCATCACACGGCCGCGTCGGTCGTCGAGGCGTTCGGAACCGTCGCCGCGCTGTACCCGGGGCGGATCGACCTGGGTATCGGCAGGTCCAGCCAGCGTCGCACGGAAGCATCGGCGGACGAGGGTGCGCCCGATGCCGCCGGCGTGCTGCGATCGGAGCGGCGTGCGGAGGTCGCGCACGTCCTCCAGCACCCCCATGCGGAGATACCCGACTTCGACGAGCAGGTCGGTGATGTCATCGCATTCCTGAACGACGACTTCACGACGTCGTCGGGGCTGGCGCTGACGGCCACACCCGGCGCGGGCGCCGACGTCGAACTGTGGTTGTTCGGAAGCAGCGGCGGACAGAGTGCGCAGGTCGCGGGCGCGCGCGGTCTGCCGTTCGTCGCGAACTATCACGTGAGCCCCGGGACGACGCTCGACGCCGTCGAGGCGTACCGCGCGGCATTCGTGCCGTCGTCGACTTCACGCGAACCGTACGTCGTAGTATCGGCGGATGTCGTTGTCGCCGAGTCGGATTCGCACGCAGCATATCTGGCGTCGTCTTTCCCGCAGTGGGTGTACAGCATTCGCAGCGGCCACGGCGCGATTCCGTACCCGGATCCGAAGACCGCAGAGCCGCTGACCGACGAACAGCAGGTTTTGGTGGAAGATCGGGTCGCGACGCAATTCGTCGGGTCCGCAGCGACTGTCGCAGCGAAGTTGGACGGTCTGCAGAAGGCGACGGGCGCAGACGAACTGGTGGTCACGACGATCACTCACGATCACGCGGACCGGCTTCGGTCCTACGAACTGCTCGGCAAAGAGTGGGGCTTGCCGCGGTTGCGGGTCTGAGTTCCGCATCGATGGACCGCGGCATCCGATAGACAGGTACAACGGACCAACGATGCAGCACGAAATGGGGAACGAAGCATGACACGGACAGCAGTAGCAACGGCATTCGGTGGACCCGAGGTAGTACGCATCGTCGACGAGGCGCTCGCGAAACCGTCTGCAGGACAGGTGCTCGTCGAGGTCAAGGCAATCGGCGTCAACCCGTTCGACTACAAGGTGTACAGCGGTGCGTTCGGCACCGACGAGTCGACGCTTCCCCGGCACCTCGGGAGCGAAGCGAGTGGCGTCGTTCTCGAGGTGGGCAGTGCGGCGACCGGGCCTGCGGGTCCCATCTCGGTGGGCGACGAGGTCATCGTGTCGGGCGCTCAAGGAGCCTATGCGGAGAGGCTGCTGGTGCCCGCCGACGCAGTCCTGCCGAAGCCCGAGTCTCTCGGTTGGGAAGAGGCAGCAGGCCTGTTGGTCGTCGCGGGGACGGCCTACGACACGCTGGTGGTGACGAACGTCGGCAAAGGCGACACCGTCCTCGTGCACGGCGCAGCAGGAGGCGTCGGGTCCGTCGTCATCCAGCTGGCGACGGCGAGGGGCGCGCGGGTCATCGGGACAGCTCGCCAGGTGAATCACGACGAACTCCGCAGCCTCGGGGCCGAGCCCGTCGAATATGGTGAGGGCCTACTGGGTCGAGTGAAAGAGCTCGCTCCCGACGGCGTCGACGTCGCGATCGACACCGTCGGTACCGACGAGGCCGTCGACGTCTCACTCGAACTCGTCGCCGACAAGCAGCGGATCGTGACCATCGCGGCCTTCGAGCGTGCGGGCACGGACGGCTTCCAGTCCGTCGGCGGTGGAAACCCGGAGAGCGCAGAACGACGAAAGAAGGCGCGTCTGGACCTCGTGAACTCCGCAGGAGCAGGGGACATCAGCATCACGATCGCGAAGACGTTCCCGCTCGACGACGCCGCCACGGCGCACGCGGAGCTGAAGGCCGAGCACCCACGGGGGAAGTTCGTACTGATTCCCTGACTTCTCGCGCGGAATCTTCGGCAGCTCCTGCTCGTTGGTCCGTAGCGTGGGCAACAAGTACTGGGCGCTACTCGCGTCGGCGATCACGGTGGAAGTAACCGCGTCCCTGTCGATGAAGGCAGCTGTCGACACACCGGCGTGGTACGCGGTCGTCGTTGCAGGTTATGGCGCGTCGTTCGTCTTTCTGTCGTTGATCCTGCGTGGCGGGGCACCGATCGGCAAGACGTACGGCATCTGGGCTGCGGCCGGTATCGCGTTGACGGCGATCCTGGGTAATGCGATCTTCGACGAGGCGCTCACCGCACCGATGATCGGGGGCATTCTGCTGGTCATCGCGGGCGTCGTGCTCGTCGAATTCGGCGCGGGTCGGGCTGCACGGCGTGAGGTGACTACCTGATGTGGTTCTTTCTCGCCGGCGCCATCGTCACCGAAGTCATCGCGACGCTGTCGCTGCGCGCGTCCGAGGGTGGTCGTAAGAAGCTGTGGCTCGTCCCGGTCGTCGTCGGCTACGGCGCCGCGTTCACGTTTCTGGCGCTGGCCTTGTCGGCAGGAATGGGGATCGGCGTGGCCTACGGCGTGTGGGCAGCATCAGGCGTCGCTCTGACGGCCATCGCGGGCAAGATTCTGTTCAAGGAGCCGTTGACGGCCATGATGTCGGCCGGGATAGCGCTGATCATCGGCGGTGTGCTGCTGATCGAGACGGGATAGAGCTCGTAGGGGTCGACCGGCTACCGAAGCAACTCGAGCGCCAACGCGTCGTTGTGGCGGAAGAATCCTGCGTTCGTCTGCGGCCGGGGAAACGCCGACGACCAATTGTGCCCGGCTACCCATGGCCCGACGGCGTAGCGCTGTTCGTGAACCGAGCCGTCGGCCTTGATGATTCGAGATCTGCCGTCGACCGAGATCTTCGCGGCGCTGCGCTCGTTCGCTCGGATCTCCACCATCTCGCCGCGGGAGTGCAGGGTACGCAGCAGCGCATCGCCACTTGACCGGATCGACGCGACCGGAAGGCGGGCGTCGACAAGTGTTCTCGCCATTATGATCTCGGGATGGGCTGCGCTCTGCGCGACGAATACCCCGTCCGTGGTGTCGGCGCTGAACGTCGTGTCGGGGCCGAGGAACCTGACGACGCCGCATGACGCCAGGGCGCGCAGTTGCTCGAGCCGTTGCGGAGGTGGACCGCTGGCGACGAAACTGAAGAAGGAGTGCAGCCAGCCTTCGATGTCCATGGCGACCGACGCGGCCGGAATGCGGCCGCGGCGCAACAGTTCTCCGGTGGTCATGTAGACCGACAGCAAAGCGCTGAACACTGCGGCGTCGCTGCTGTAGTGATGATCGGCACGGCGTGCGAGATCGTCGTCGATGTATCCGATGATGCGCGCGGTGGCGTCGTCGACGTCGTCGTAGGACTCACCCGTCAACGGTCGGTCGATCAGGTCGAGATCGATCCGGTCGTCGTCCTTGGGCACGAACGCCTCCACGAGTCGGCGTGCCTCGTCCGATCCCCACTTGAGGGCAGCGAACCGCGCGTCGAAATCCGCCCACTCACCGGTAATGCGTTCTGGATGGGAGGCGAACAGCTCGTGAAAGTGGGCTCCCGCAAGCTCTTTCGCGGCCAGTGGCCAGACGTCGCGTCGGAAATCGAGCCACCCGTCGCCGGGAAATGCGTCGGCGGTGAAGTACTTGGGCAGCGGAGGTCGGGCGGCGGCGATGTCGTACCCGATTTTCGAGTGATACGGGACGCCGCGTCGCGAGCCCGCGTAGACGATCGGTTCGCGCCCGGAAGGCTCGTAGATCAGGTCGCCGTCGATGCCACGAGAGAACACACCGCCGCGGCTCTCGGCGAGCAGAACCATCCAGTCGATGAACGCGAGTCCGAGACCGGCGACGAGGATCGGCTCGTCCGACGGCACGACGTCGGGATCGAGGTCCGCGGTGTACCCGGGACCCACGTACGTCAGGTCGTGCGAATCGGCGAACTTCTGCAGGTAGGTCTCGGCCGACGACGGAAGAGCGTCCGGGTGACCCTGCGCGAGGACGACGACGTCTACGTCGAGCGTCGAACCGTCGTCGAGAGTCAGTGTCTGCGAGCCGTCCGGTGAGTCCGCGATGTCGACGACGGTGCTGCGGTGGACGTCGACCGTGGCCGGTGCATCGGTGACGGCCTGCGCGAACACCCACTCCAGATATCGGCTCTGCAGTGTCCGCGACGCGAAGGACTGGGCCGTGAACATCTCGAGTTCCGACGCTACTTCGGGATCCGACTTCAGTGTCCCGATGTTCGACAGGACCCACTCGGCCAATGTCGGGCCGGGCTTGATCGGGCCGTCGACGGTCGTCGTCTCGTCGGTGAACATCGTGACGTCGGCGGCGACCGAGTTCATCCAGAGCAACGGGGGCTGGCTGCCGCGCCAGATTCGGCCCGCGCCTGCGGGGAAGGGATCGACGATGTGAATCGATGTGGTGTCGGCCGCGTCGGTGTCCGCGAGATGGGCGAGCAGGCGTTCGAGCATACCGGTACCGCGAGGGCCTGCGCCGACGATCGCGATGCGGTGCTGTTCGGGAATGCTCGTCATGGTGCCTCGATCGACTCTGTCTCGTGTCCAACGAAACCCAGGGGAATCTGGGAGATCAGCACGACAGTAACCATGTCCGTCCGTGATCCCACACGCAGGTATCGACCCAGAATCACGGTGATTTTATTCCTGGTGCCGTTGGCGTTGTGTTCTTAAAATTGCGCGTTTGGAGAGGGATTCGACAGCGAAAGGCACACGCAGGATGACTTCCGCCGGGCGCCGCAGAACACTCAAGACCGTCACCGGCGTCAGCGGTGGTCAGGACATCTACGACCTTGCCGTCGATCCGACGCAGTCCACCCTGGCGACGTCGGTGGAGGTCGCAAAGATCGCCGAGCACAACAGGATCGACGCGTTGTTCGCAGCCGACCTCTTGAGCTTCGGTGCACAGGGTGCGATCGGTGCGCAGGAACCGTTGATCTACCTGGCGGCGCTTGCTGCGGTGACGAAACACGTCGGACTGATCGCCACGGTGACCACGACGTTCCACCACCCATACAATCTGGCCCGGCTGTTCGGGACCCTCGACCACGTCAGCAACGGTCGAGCCGCGTGGAACGCGGTGACGTCGTCACTCGGTGAAGAGAACTACGGCGACCAGAATCTGCCGAGCCCGGAGGAGCGGTACGCACGCGCCACCGAATCCCTCGAGGTGGTCCACGCTCTGTACGACAGCTGGAAACCCGGTGCTCTGACGCCGGGTCCGGACGGTGCCGTGCTCGACGCGTCGCTCGTGCAGCCGATCGACTACCGCGGGAAGTACTACACCGTGCAGGGGCCGCTCAACATTCCGTCGCTGCCGCAGGGACGGCCGGTACAGTTCCAGGCCGGTCAGTCCGCGGGAGGAATCGAACTCGGTGCGCGGTTCGCCGAAGTGGTCTTCACGTCGCTCGCGACGCTCGAAGATGCGGTCACCTACACGAAGACGATCCGTACTCGCGCAGCAGAATTGGGTCGCGGGGGTGAGCTCCCGCTCATCTTCTCGTCGTTCCATGCCACTTACGGCGCTTCCGAGGCGGAGGTGCGACAACTGCTGAAGGAGCGGGAGGAGTCGACCGACTTCGACGCCGGGCGCGCTCGGCTCGCCGACATGCTCGGCGGGGAGATCGATCTGACGGAGCTGCCGCTGGACAAGCCGATTCCGGTCGATCTGCTGCCCGACCCGAAGACCGTGAATCGCCGACGCGGCCGCGTCGAAATCTTCGGCAAGCTCGCGGCGGAGGGAAAGACACTGCGCGAGTTGATCATTGCGTCGAAGGACACGGGTCACTGGGCCGAGGCTGGGACACCCGATCAGCTGGCCGACGCGATCGCGCAGCGCTACGACGCCGGCGTTCTCGACGTCATCTCGATCGGCGGCCTCGCCGACCCACGGACTCGTGACTTCGCGTTGAACGGGTTGCTGCCGGAGCTACGGCGTCGGGGAATCGTCGGTCGCGACTACCTCGGTGCTACGTTCCGGGAAAACCTGGAACTGCCGCAGTTCGAATCTCGGTGATTCGAACTGTTCCACTCGGTGGCGTCACGGTGTTCGATAGGGGACATGACGTGGATGAAGCGAGTGTTCGACCTGCGGTGGTTCGACGATCACTCGGCGCGTGGCCTCGCCTGTGCGCGGGCCGCAGAGAATCTGTCCGTCCACGGCTGACTGCCAGGGCTCGTCAGCGAGGTGAGACGCCGGTCGCGACGGGCCTGTTCGGTTGATTCGACCACTGCGACCACGAACCCGGGTACAGAGCCGCATCGACCCCCGCGATCGCCAACGCCGCGATCTGATGTGCCGCAGTCACTCCCGATCCGCAGTAGACGGCGACGTCCGCGCCGGCGGAGTCGAACCGCTCACGCAACGCATCGGCAGACAGGAACCGTCCGTCGGCGTCCAGGTTGGCGGCAGTCGGTGCGTTGATCGCGCCGGGGATATGGCCGGCCTTGGGGTCGATCGGTTCCGTCTCACCCGAATAGCGCTCGGGTGCACGTGCGTCGAGCAACGTGCCGGAGTAGCTCGCGATTTCGTCGGCCGTCAGCGTCGGAAGGTGACCTGGGGTCAACTCCACGTCGCCGGGCGCAGGGATCTCGTCGCCCGACGCGGTCTCGAAACCCGCCGCTGTCCAGGAAGTCAGTCCGCCGTCGAGAAGAGTGACGTCGGTCAAGCCGCCCCACCTCAGCAGCCACCAGGCGCGTGCAGCGGCGAGATTACCGGTGTTGTCGTACGCCACGACGCGGGAGCCGGAACCGATTCCCCAGCTACGCGCGGCGTTCTGCAGGTCGGAGATCTCGGGGAGCGGGTGGCGGCCGTCGGACGGTTCGCCGTGGCTCGCGAGCTCGTTGTCGAGGTCGACGAACACGGCACCGGGAATGTGTGCGTCGCGGTAATGCTCACGGCCCTCGGAGTCACCGAGAGCCCACCGGACGTCGAGCAGAACCGGCGGATCATCGCTCGCCAGTTGCGCTTTCAACTCGTGTGCGTCGATCGTGACAGTCACTCTGTTCCTCTTCTCTCGCTGGCAGGAAGCGGCTGCGCCGCACGTGCGTGGGAATGTATAGAGGGCTATACGGCGGTCTCAAGCAGTCATCGCAACGTGCCTGATCATTGGGGGATGGTTGCGATGGGACGTCCGGTGTACACCCATGAGGTGCGGATGCTGTTCTGGGTTCTGTTGGGTTGGGGCTCGAC
>NZ_JAAFYV010000049.1:0-33175 GCF_011770055.1 Rhodococcus sp. B10
CGAGCCCCAACCCAACAGAACCCAGAACAGCATCCGCACCTCATGGGTGTACACCGGACGTCCCATCGCAACCATCCCCCAATGATCAGGCACGTTGCGATGACTGCTTGAGACCGCCTACATTCGCACTCACGGGCGGCGAAGCCGCACTGTCCCGCGCAATCGGGCACGACATACAGCGCGGCCCACCTCGACCGGACCCGAGTTCCGACCCGCTGATCGTCAACACCTCGATTCCCGACGCGGCCAGCCGGGCATTCGTCTCCACGTTCCGCTCGTAGGCGACGACGACGCCCGGCGCTAGCGCGAGGGTGTTGTTCCCGTCGTCCCACTGCTCGCGTTCGGCGGTGACGTGGTCTAGTCCGGTGTCGATGACGCGGAGCTTCTCGATGCCCATCGCGTCGGCGGCGGCGGCGAGGAACGGGTCGGCGCCGCGGATGCGGACGCCATGGCCTTCCTTTCGAATCGTGAACGCGGACAACGTGTCTCGGATAGCCGGGTACATGACGACGGCGTCGGTGTCGACCATCGTGCACACGGTGTCCAGATGCATGGACGCACGCTCCTGCGCGATGGGCACCACCAGCACCGTGTGCGCCAGATCGTCCTCGAAGAGGCTGCGCGCCAACGCTTCCGCGCCCGCAGGCGTCGTCCGCTCGCCGACGCCGACGGCCACCACACCCGGCGCCAGCAGCAGCACGTCGCCGCCCTCGACCGGCGCGGTGCGCGACTCGTACGCCCGACGCACCCCGAGAAAACGCGGGTGGAACGCGTAGATCAGATCCGTCAGCGACGTCTCCCGCAACCGAGCGGGCAGCGCGAGCGACGTGATGGCCACCCGGTTGCGGATCCAGAACGACGAGTCCCGCGTGAACAACAGATTCGGCAGCGGATCGATGACGAAGTCGGCGCCGTGATGCATACGTCGCACCAACGAGGATCCGCCCACCTCGGGCACTCCGGTCTCGGCGGCAAGCAGTTCGTCGAACGTCATGCCGGCCATCAGGACCTTGGCCAGCTCGGGTGCAGGGACGCCGCGAAGGTGAACGCTGAGGTCCTGTGCAAGAGCCCGGCCCAGTTTGCGCTCGTCGACCGCGGCAGAGATTCCCTGCATGCGCGCGGCACCGCTCGCCGTCAACGTCTCGGTGAGCAGATCCGACAACAACAGCACCTCGACGCCTCGGCCCCGCAGCAGTTCCGCGAACGCGTCGTGCTCCTCCTGCGCCCGGTCGACCCACGGCACACCGTCGAACAGCAGTTGGTCGTTGTTGCGCGGGGTGAGGCGGCGCAACTCGTCGCCCGGTCGATGCAACATGACGGTGCGCAGCGTGCCGACCTCGGAATCGGCGCCCAGTCGATCAGTCATCGTTCAATGATGCGCCTTCGGCGCGCTGCGTACTCTCGTCACCATGCCGATGCCCGAATGGAACGTCCGCGAACTCACCCCGGGACAGCTTTCCGATCGCAGCGGAGTTGCCGTGTCGGCGCTGCATTTCTACGAGAAGCAAGGGTTGATCAGCAGCAGACGGACGTCGGGCAACCAGCGTCGCTACCCGCGCGAGACGCTCCGGCGTGTCGCGTTCATCCGCATCTCGCAGAAGGTCGGCATTCCGTTGGCCGAGATTCGCGACGCCCTCGCCGAGCTTCCGGAGGAGCGCACGCCGACGAAGCGAGATTGGGCCCGGCTGTCGGGCCGCTGGCACGACGACCTCGAACATCGCATCGCGCAACTGATTCGGCTGCGCGACGACCTGACCGGCTGCATCGGCTGTGGCTGCCTCTCGCTGACCAGCTGCACTCTCGCGAATCCGCAGGACGAGTTGGCGCAATCCGGACCGGGCGCACGTCGACTCGATGTGGATCTATAGCAGTTTGCTGAACTGATCGTTCGCCTTCTGCAGCACGAACTCGTACGGCGGCGCGAACTTCCGAGCCCACCAGTACCCGAACCTGATGTCGTTCGACGAGTACACGAGATAACGGTTCTTGTAGATGCCCTTCAGAATGGCCTCGGCCACCTTGTCCGGTGTGACAGCACGCTTTTCGAAGCGGTGCTGCAACTTCTTCACCCGCGGATCGTCGCGGTCCACGCCCGCGATCTCGACGGTGTCGACGAGCCCGGTCTTCACTCCACCCGGCACGACGAGGCTGACGCCGATGCCGTGCCGCTTCATGTCGTACCGCAACACTTCCGACGCACCGCGCAGACCGTATTTGCTCGCACTGTAGGCCGCGTGCCACGGCAACGGAATGAGTCCGGCCGCCGACGACACGTTGACCAGATGCCCACCGCGTCCGGCGTGGATCATCGGTGGCAGGAAGTTCTCCATCACGTGGATCGGGCCCATGAGGTTGACGTCGACCATGGACTTCCACTGCCGATGCTCGAGATTTTCGACAGTCCCCCACGCCGACACTCCCGCGATGTTCATGACGACATCGAGGCTGCCTGCCGCGTCGTGCACCTCGGTCGCGAACGCGGTGACGGCGTCGTAGTCGGAGACGTCGAACGCCTGCGACATCGCTGCGGCGTTGCCGACGGCCGCGACCGTGTCCTTCAGCGACGCCTCGTTGATATCGGTCAGATACAGCTCGGCGCCCTCGTTCGCGGCGGCAAGCGCGGTGGCACGGCCGATCCCACTGCCCGCCCCGGTGATGAACGTCTTCTTTCCGCGTAGATTCGTGATGGTCATCGGGTGCTGGTCCCCCCACATTCGAAGATCGATTCCCTACTGCACGATACGCGGCAGTCACGCGGCACCACCGGAGGTTTCATGGCAATCGTCTCGAAGGGGTTCCACGGCAAGCGCCGCGGCAACGACGGCCGTACCCCACCCGGTCAGCATCTGACGACGGATTTCCCTGTGTTGTCGGTCGGTCCGACGCCGCGGGTCACGACGGACCGTTGGGAATTCGCGATCGTCACCGAGCGTGGCGAGACGCATCGGTGGAACTGGCAGCAGATGCGCGCGCTGCCGAACGAGAAGCCGGTGGTGGACATCCATTGTGTGACGACGTGGTCCAAGCTCGACACTCGTTGGCGCGGTGTGTCGCTCGATACGTTGTTTGATGGAATCGACACTGCAGCAACGCATGTCATGGCAAGCAGCTACGACGGTTACACCACCAACCTCCCGTTGACCGAATTACGCGGTGGCAGAGCATGGCTCGCGTTCGAGTACGACGGCGCGCCGCTGCGGCCCGAACATGGCGGTCCTGCACGACTTCTCGTGCCACACCTGTACTTCTGGAAGTCCGCCAAGTGGGTGAGCACGCTGACGCTGATGGTGCGCGACGAGCCCGGGTTCTGGGAACGCAACGGCTATCACGACTACGGCGATCCGTGGCAGGAGCAGCGGTATCAGGGAGACTGAACGCGTGAACTGGCTCGTCGCTACCCTGACCGACAGAACGACCGAAACGCCCACCTCGACAACACTGACGTTCGATGTCGACGGGTGGCCCGGCCATCGGCCCGGCCAGCACGTGGATGTCCGCCTCACCGCCGAGGACGGCTACAGCGCGCAGCGCAGCTACTCGATGGCAACACCCGCCGACGGCAGTACCGTCGTGCTCACCGTTCAGACCGTCGACGACGGCGAGGTCTCGCCGTACCTCGCCGACGTGCTGGAGGTCGGCGCACAGGTCGAACTGAAGGGGCCGATCGGAGGCTGGTTCGTCTGGGACGAGGCCGACGACGCACCGGTGCTGTTGATCGCAGGCGGGTCCGGCATCGTGCCGTTGATGGCGATGATCAGAGCGCGTCGCCGGAGCGGTTCCACCGCACCGTTCCGACTGATCTACTCGGTTCGCTCACCCGCGGAGGTGATGTACGCGTCGGAACTCGCATCGATGCAGGCGGGAGTGGAGGTAGCCGTCCGCTACACGCGTGAGGATCCGAACGGCCATCCGGGACGGCTCACTCCCGACGCGATCGCATCGGGCGGCTGGTCACCGGACATCGCCCCGCGGTGTTTCGTCTGCGGCCCGACAGGGTTCGTCGAGATGGTCGCCGACGTCCTCGTCACGCAGGGACATATGCCGTTCAGGGTCAAGACCGAGCGTTTCGGCCCGGTCGGAATCGCACGCTAGAGCCGCCTGCTCATCTCTTCTCGATACTCGGCGACAGTCCGTTCGATGCTGTCCGCATCCTGGTCGGCGCCGCGCTTACGGGCGTCGTCGGCACGGCTCTGAAGTGTGCCGATTGCCTTGCGGAGTTCGGCGTCGGACATCCTGTGATTCACTGCTGTGTGCTCCATGTCACACAGTGTCCGCCCGACGCCGACTCCCCGCAAGGAGGGTGAGAACTAGGCGTCGACGGGCGACGTCGCCATCTCGGCGGGCACGAAGCTGGACAGGCTGCGAGCCGCGAATTCCCGGAAGTATCCGAGCTTGTTCGGCGGAACGAGCGACGGCAGCACGGTGTGCCAGACCTTCTCCATGCGCGACGGAGCCGTCTCGAGCGTCGACTGAGCCTCGGACACCATCAGCACGCCGGCGAGCATCTCGCAGACGAGCAGTGCAGCATTGGAGGAGTCGAGGTGATCGGCGACGTCACCGTGTTCGATGGCACGGTCGAAGAGGTGCTCGAAGATGTTCCCCCACGTTCCGAACACGCTGCCCCGCGCGGTCTCGGACCCGTCGATCTCCATCTGCAAGCGGTACATGACGCGCACGAGGGGGTCGGAGGCGGCCAGTTCCAGCACCGAGTACGAGATGCCGATGACCGATTCGAGAGCAGGCGAGCGGCTGTCGACCAGGCCCGCGCATGCCGTCGAGACACGCTCGTGTCCCTCGTCGACGATCGCCTTGGCCAGTTCTTCCTTGGACGCGAAATGGAAATACAGCGCACCCTTGGTGACACCGGACTGCGCGGACACCTGACTCAATGTCGCATTTGCATGACCTACTTCGAGAAAGAGATCGGCTGCCGCGCGCAGCGCTGCCGCACGTGTCGCTTCTGCCCTCAATTGCCTAACCATGTAGCTTCACCCCTGCTCAGTTGCCTGTTTGACACCGACGCCGACCAGCTGTGATCAGTGGTGGCCTGGGCGAATCCGTGGGCTCGAACTTCGCCGCACCTACCGTCTGTCCGGTTGCGCGAGATAATACTAACTGCAACGAACCACTCTTCGTGATCCAGAAGTGACATTCGGTCGGCATAATCGCCGCTTCACATAACGATCGAAATAAAAAGTTCCACTTCGCCGGAATTTGTAACGACCTCGATGTCCTCTTTGTACGCGCGGAATATCGCACCCGATTCCGTCGCTTCCTCGGCCTGCGCCCACACGTCCTGGATCGGGTCGCGCAGGGTGCCACTCGGAGAGAAGACGGCGTACACGCCGCTCGGGACCTCGACGAAGACGTCACCGATGGGCACGTCGCCGGGAGACAGATGCTTGACCGCCACGACCGCGTTGTAGACGCCGTGTGCGTCGGGCACGAAGACGGTGCTGACCACGATGTCGTCGGCCGAACGCTCGCGGATGCGCTCACGGAGGAATCGGATCAACTCGCTGTTGCTCACCTCGGCGCCGGGGGTGATGCGTGGCGCGACCAGGCCGCCGAACAACTCCGCGGACCGCGCGGTCACTCGGTGCGTCACGCGTTGAATCCTGTCTGCTCGATCGACAGGTACAGATCGATCTTGTACGCGTGCGGGTAGTACTCGTAGTCCGCGGTGAAGGTACGGGTGATCTCGCCCTCCTCCTCTGCGTGATCGATCTGCTTCCACAATCGCGTCATGATGTCGGGGAAGTGGCCGACCGACGAGAACTTTGCGTACTTGGCACGCGGAACCTTGGCGACGAGATGCCCACGCGTCACCTGGCTCAGCGCAGAACATCGATAGCCGACGATCTGCGTGTTGTACGAACCGATTCCGGGCGCGAAGTCCGTGTAGATCGACGCCAGCGGTCCCGGGATCTCCTGGTTCAACACCGACGACCACGCCGCATCCAAATTCGGATCGTTGAGTCTTCCCAGAGCCCGCTTGGGGCTACGAACCGGAAGACCGGCGACCCACGTTTCCTCGAGGTCGACAATCTCGAAAGCCATTCACACTCCACGTAGCGGCCAGTTGCGTACTTCTCACGAATGCTACCGGGATGCTCACCCCGTCGTTCCCATCACCCGCGCGATGTCACCGTGGTCTACTTGGCCAGCGACTTTTTCGTGTGCATCAGGCATCCGAGGAGAACGACGATGGGTCAGACGGCGAAGCTTCTCTCCCGGTGGCCGGTCTTCACCGTCGTCGCACTCGCGGTCGCGGCCCTGCTGCTCGGCGCATTCGGCGGCACCTACCAAGGCAAGCTCGGCGAGGTACAGAAGAACGACAACGCGTCGTACCTTCCGGGGTCGGCCGAATCCACCGTCGTCGCGAATGAGTCGACGGCATTCCTGTCGGTTCAATCCATCCCCGGATTCGTCCTGTTCGATCGTGATTCCGGACTGACCGACGACGACAAGCGCGCGATCGAGGACGCGCGTCGGCAGATCTCGGGCATCGACGGGGTCGACGGCAAGGGCATGACGCCTCCCCAGTACTCCGCGGACGGACAGACCGCCGCGCTCTACGTGCCGCTGGTGGCCAAGGCCGACGGCGTCGACGTCAGCGGCGACGCCCTGGCCGCCACCGAGGAAACCGTCGTCGACACTGCCCGCGGGGCCGTCCCCGACGGCGTCGACGTCCTTCCGGCCGGCCCCGGTGGCCTGCTCGTGGCGTTCATCGACGCGTTCGCCGGGCTCGACGGCGCCCTGCTCGGTGCGGCTCTCCTGGTCGTTGTGCTGATCCTGCTGGTGGTCTATCGCTCGCCCGTGCTCTGGGTCTTTCCGATCCTGTCGGCTGTGCTCGCGGTCGGGTTGGCGTCGGTGATCATCTACTACTTGGCCAAGCACGACGTCCTGACGCTGACGGGCCAGAGCCAGGGCATTCTCTTCGTCCTCGTGATCGGCGCGGGGACCGACTACGCGCTGCTGCTGATCGCGCGGTATCGAGAAGAACTACACGCGTATCCGAGCAGGTTCGACGCGATGGCCAGGGCGTGGAAGGAGTCGGCGCCCGCGATTCTCGCGTCGGCGGGAACGGTGATCATCGGCCTGCTGTGCCTGATGTTCTCCGAGTTGAACTCCAACAAGAGCCTCGGACCCGTCGCGGCGATCGGCATCGCGTGCACCGTCCTGGTGATGATGACGTTCCTGCCGGTCGCGCTGTCCCTGTGCGGCCGTTGGGTGTTCTGGCCCCGCCGCCCCGACGTCGACGACAGGACCGATCTCGCGACGCACGGGCTGTGGGGACGCGTCGCCGCCGCGGTCGAACGCAGACACCGGCCGGCATGGATCGGCGCGACGGTTCTGCTTCTACTGTGCCTCGTGGGCATCACCAGCCTCGACACCGACGGCCTGACGACGACCGAGAACTTCACGAACGAGCCGGAGGCCGTCGTCGGTCAGCAGTTGTACACCTCGAAGTTCGACCCAGGCACCGGCGCACCCGCAGTGATCGTCACCTCTCAGGATTCGGCCGACGACGTCATCCGTGCCGCAGAACGAACACAGGGCGTAGCACAGGAACCCGGATCCGTCTGTGTGCAAGTCGATTTCGCGAAGCTGGCCGATCTGATCGCGACGGTCGGTCCGGCGGCACTGGCCGGCCAGACGGGGTGTCCGCCCCCGTCTCTGCAGGTACAACCGGTCGACGGACGAATTCTGATCAACGCGACGCTCGCCGACGCGCCCGATTCCCCCGCGGCCTTGGACACCGTCGAACGACTGCGGGCGAATCTCCACGGGATCGACGAGACTCTCGTGGGCGGCAATTCGGCTGCGACGGTCGACGTGCAGGCGGCGTCGGTGCACGACCGCAATCTGATCATTCCCATCGTGCTCGTCGTCATCTTCGTCGTGCTGTCGATCCTGTTGCGCGCGTTGCTGATTCCGCTGATTCTCATCGCGACCGTCGTGCTGTCGTTCGCGGCGACTCTCGGCGTCAGCGGTTGGATGTTCTCGCACGTGTTCCACTTCGCGGGCGCGGACCAGTCGTTCCCGTTGTTCGCGTTCGTCTTTCTCGTCGCACTCGGCATCGACTACAACATTTTCCTGATGACGCGTGTGCGCGAGGAGACCCTCGGGCACGGCACGCGGCCCGGCATCCTTCGCGGACTCGCAGTGACGGGTGGCGTGATCACGTCTGCGGGCGTCGTCCTGGCGGCGACGTTCGCCGTGCTCGGGGTACTTCCGCTGGTCTTCCTGGCCGAGATCGGGTTCGCAGTGGCGTTCGGCGTTCTGCTGGACACCATCGTCGTGCGCAGCATTCTGGTGCCTGCGCTGTCCTACGACATCGGCCGGGCGATCTGGTGGCCGTCGGCGTTGGCTCGTCGCGAGTCGCCCTAGCGCTGGGACACACCACCAGAAGTTCTTTTGGGCATAGTGCTATCTCCCAATCGTCAAGAATTCACCCGAAAACCTCTGACGCAGTCTTCTTCGGTCCGGTATCAATACCTGTGGTTGAGCAGCACTGTCGGGCACAACCGGTTTGCACACTCCCTCCACCGAAACAAGGGGTTTTCCGAAATGGATCTCGCAACCTTCATCTCCAGCATTCTGTCCACCGGAAGCACCACGGGAAGCTCCGCTTCCGACATTCCTCTGATCGAGCTCCTCGGCGCCCTCGGATCGGGATCCGCTTCCTGATCCTGCACACCGAACGAAACAAGGCCCGGTCGACAGTGTCGACCGGGCCTTGTTCTGTGTGGTGGAGCTGAGGGGAATCGAACCCCTGACCTTCTCGATGCGAACGAGACGCGCTACCAACTGCGCCACAGCCCCTCGCGGTCGGTGAACCGCGCTGCGCAACAGTACCAAAGCACTGCTCGATCCACGAAACCCGGGGTCGCCTTCGTCGACGTAGCGACGGCACTCCTACCGGAATCACGCCCCCGATGCGCGGCGGATGTCGTCGTGCACCGGAGCGGACTGCTGGAACGGCTCCTCGTAGTGATCGAGGTGGTCGAATTGCGGGTCCTCGTCGTCGATTTCGAGAACGACGGCCCCTGGCCGACGCAGACGCTGCGGCACGAGCCTGAGTTCCTCGTCGGTGCGAGACTCCACGCCGAGGCGCGATCGACCCATTCGGTTCATACGTCGACGGCGGATCTCCTGTTCGATCTGCACCTGGCGACGGAGGTAGTACATGTATCCGGCGAGGGCGACGACGGTCAATCCGCACACCCACCACAACATCGACGAGACGATGACGGCCAGGGCCCCCGACGCGATGATCGCGAAAACCAGTCCGAGAACGGCACGTTGGCGGAACGAGTATCTGGCGGCCCGGGCGATCGCGTCGGCTTCGGGGTCGAATCCACCGCGTCCGCGGCGGTTCGGAACGTAGGCACGCTCGTCCACGTCGCCCCGATCGGTGTCCTCGGCTTCTGCGTGAGTGTCCATCGGGTCCTCCGCGTCGATTCTCGGTACGGTGCGCCCGAAGACGACGCTGGCGGGCGCCGACACTCGCTCGTCGTATTCGGGTCGCCAATCTGGGTCGCTTGCATGCCCTACGGCGGGACCGCGGGCGGGCTTCTTGCTGCCGCCGCGATGCAGAACCCGTGTGGCGAGCGCCGCGTCGGACGTCTGCATGATGCGCGGCCGCTTGCTCATCATCATCGGGAGCAGCACGAACAGCCAGATGGCGACCAGACCGATCCAGATGATCGAGTTGGGCATTCCGGCGTTCCTTCCTGTTCGTCGGCTGCGACAACGGTGACCTGATCAGGCTAGGCGGCTACACCGGCGGAACCGGGTAGACGCGCCGACCAGAACTACACTCACGTCACTTTAGTCACATCAGTCTCGAGCCTGCAGTGTCAGGCGGCGCCCGGTGGGCGTCGTGTCCCACTCGGGCGCCGCAGACGTGGAATTCCTGACGACGCGGTCGCTGGTGGGACGTCAGGCCCAGGCAGCTCTGCCCGTGCGCACCAAGCGATCCGCGACGGTGGCCTGAACCTCGTCGACGGTCATCGCGACGAGAAGATGGTCCCGCCACTGGCCGTCGACGTCGAGGTACCTGCGCAGCAGTCCTTCCTCGCGAAAGCCCACGTTGCGCAGTACGGCTTGGCTGGCCAGGTTCTCGGGACGCACCGTTGCTTCGACGCGGTGCAGTCCGACGGCACCGAAGCAATGGTCGAGCCCGAGCGCCAAAGCTGCTGTCGCAACGCCGCGCCCGTTGACTTCCTTGGCGACCCAGTACCCGATCCACGCCGAACGTAACGCGCCGCGCACGATGTTGCCGACGGTGATCTGTCCGCAGAACTCGCCGTCGATTTCGATGGCCATCGGGATCATGTGCCCCTTACGTGCTTCGGACTTCAGCCCGGAACACAGTGCCGGCCACGACGAAATGTGGTGGCGCGCTTCCCACGAACCCTCGCCGGTGGGTTCCCACGGCTCGAGGTGTTCGCGGTCGCCGAGCCGCAGGCGACTCCAGGCGGCCGCGTCGCGCAGACGTACGGGACGCACGGTGACGACGCCCGCAGCAACGGTGAGGGGTCCAAGTTTCGCGGGCCAACCAGGGTGGCTCGACCACGTGCGCGGCATCAGTCGATATTAGGCGCTCCGCCCACGTGCGTAGAAATGTATAGCCCGCTACACATTCGCGCGCACGTGCGACGCAGTCGCCTACCCCCGCTGCGCGAGGAAGGACACGTCCACTTCCTCACCCGTACGCACTTCGGTGACGTCCGGGTCGATGACGACGAGACAGTTCGCTTCGGCGAGCGTCGCGAGCAGGTGCGACGACGCCCCGGGCGCCCCGCCGAGTGCTTGGACGAGATATTCGCCGGTGGCCTCGTCGCGCATGAGCTGTCCGCGGAGAAAACCCTTGCGGTCCTCGATCGACGTGATGGGCGCGACGGTTCGCGCAGTGACGATGCGGCGCATGGGCTGTCGCCGTCCGAGCGCGATTCGGATCAGCGGACGCACCATCACCTCGAACACGACGAGCGCGCTGACGGGGTTCGCGGGCAACAGAAACGTCGGCACTTCGTCGCGACCCAGTTGTCCGAAGCCCTGCACGGATCCGGGATGCATCGCGACGCGCTCGACTTCGAGATCGCCGAGGTCCGAGAGTGCTTCTCGGACACCGTCGGACGCGCCTCCGCCGACAGCGCCTGCGATGACGACGATTTCGGACCGAATCAGTTGACCTTCGACGACTTCGCGCAGTCGCTTCGGATCGGTACTGACGATGCCGACGCGGTTGACGTCGGCACCGGCGTCACGTGCCGCTGCGGCGAGTGCATAGGAATTGACGTCGTAGACCTGGCCCGCGCCGGGCGTGCGATCGATGTCGACGAGCTCGCCGCCCACCGAGATGACCGACAGCCTCGGCCTCGGGTGCACGAGCACCTTGTCCCGGCCGACGGCGGCGAGCAGACCCACCTGCGCCGCACCGATGATGGTTCCCGACCGCACTGCGACGTCGCCGGGCTGGACGTCGTCACCGACCTTGCGGACGTAGTCGCCCGATCGCACCGGCCGGAACACCTTGACGCGCGCATGGCCGCCGTCGGTCCGATCGAGCGGCAGAACCGCGTCGGCGAGCGTGGGCAGCGGGGCGCCGGTGTCGACGCGCACTGCCTGACGCGGCTGCAACCGAATCGGTTGCCGCGAACCCGCGGTGACCTCGCCGACGACGGGCAACGTCAGGTCGATGCGCTCGTCGTCCTCGTTGCGCAGATCGGTGCCTGCTGCCGAGACATCGACGCTGCGGACCGCGTAACCATCGATTGCAGCCTGATCGAACCCGGGCAACGGCCGCTCGGTGACCACTTCTTCCGCACAGAGGAGACCTTGCGCTTCGGAGATCGCCACCCGAACCGGTCGTGGAGCTACCGCCGCAGCGGTCACCCGGGTCTGCTGATCCTCAACCGAGCGCAATGTGGCCCTTCCTCTATCCGGTCATACGTCGGGCCTACTCGTAGCTGGTGAGCTGCGGCGCCCAATCGTCGCTCAGACGCTCGGTCAGCCACTCACGCAACGCAGGCCCGTAATCGTCACGTTCGAGAGCAAAGTCAACCGCAGCACGAAGATATCCCCCGGGATTTCCGAGGTCGTGTCGGGATCCTCGATGCACGACGACATGAACCGGGTGGCCCTCGGAGATCAGCAGCGCGATGGCGTCGGTCAGCTGCAGCTCGCCGCCCGCGCCGGGCTCGATGCGTCGCAACGCGTCGAAGATGGCTCGATCGAGCAGGTAGCGACCCGCTGCGGCGAACAGCGACGGCGCTTCCTCGCGCTTCGGCTTCTCGACCATGCCGGTGACCTTGAGCACGTTGGGGTTGACGGCGTCCGGAACCGTCTCGACGGAGAAGACACCGTACGACGACACGTTCTCCTCGGGAACCTCGAACGCGCACAGCACAGTTCCGCCGCGCTTGGCCCGCACTCGCGACATGACGTCGAGGACGCCGCGTGGGAGAACCAGGTCGTCGGGAAGCAGAACGGCGACGGCATCCTCGTCGTCGTCGAGGACTTCCTCGGCGCAGGCGACGGCGTGACCGAGTCCGAGGGGCTCGTTCTGCACGACGGATTGGACGTCGAGCAACGCGGGTGCGACGCGTACCTTCTCGAGCATCTTGAGCTTGCCGCTGGCCTCGAGCTTGGTTTCGAGAACGAGGTCTTCGACGAAGTGCGCGACGACGCCGTCCTTGCCCGGCGAGGTGACGATCACGAGGCGTCCGGCACCGGAGTCGGCGGCTTCACCGGCGACGAGTTCGATTCCCGGTGTGTCGACGACCGGCAGCAATTCTTTCGGAACCGTTTTCGTTGCAGGCAGAAAGCGAGTTCCCATTCCTGCTGCAGGAACGATCGCCGTCCGAAAATGGCGTGCTGCTGCTGTCGCGGCTTCTGTCATGCTGCCCACCCTATCCATGGTCCCTGCGGATCTGCTCCGCATGTTCTGACGCTTCCCTGCTTGCCTAAACTCGAATCCATGTCTCTGGAGACCCCGTGACGCCGATTTCGAAACAGGAATGGCGCAGCCGAATACTGGCCTCTCGCCGCACTGTCGAAGCCGACGTTCGCGTCGCAGAATCATTGAAACTTTGTCATGCCGCAGCCGATTCGGCGCGACGAACCACCGCGGTGGCGGCCTACGTGCCGGTCGGCAGCGAGCCCGGTTCACTCGATCTGCTCGACGCGTTACGCCGAGAATCGAATGAGGTTCTGGTGCCGGTCGCACGTGAACCAGGGCCGCTTCACTGGGCAGAGTACACAGGCCGAGACAGCCTCCGATCCGCTCGGTACGGATTGCTCGAACCGACCGGAGAAATACTGGACCCAGGGTCGGTGAGCAGGTGCGATGTCGTGTTCGTGCCCGCTCTCGCGGTGGATCTTCGGGGCGTTCGCTTGGGCCGCGGCGCGGGGTTCTACGACAGGACGCTCGACCTCGTCGGACCGGGCGTTCCGATCGTGGCGGTAGTCCGAGACGGGGAGTTGGTCGACGAATTGCCGGAGGAACCGCACGATCGTCGCGCGACGCATGCGCTCACGCCGTCGCGTGGACTCGTGACGTTGAGCAAGGAATAGCCGACCGAATCGCTGTGTTGGCAGTCTTGACTGTAGAGTGCTAATGCTCTTGCAGTTTTCAGCAGTTTTTCGGCACACCATGGTCTCGACCGAGTAAGGCGACGTCTCCTTGGTGACCAGTGGACCAGCGCGGAGGAACATCGATGCCCACCTATTCGTACGCCTGCACCGAGTGCGACAACCGATTCGACATCGTGCAGTCGTTCAGCGACGACTCGCTGACCGTCTGCCCGCAGTGCAGCGGCAAGCTGCGCAAGCTCTTCAACTCGGTCGGCATCGTGTTCAAGGGCAGCGGCTTCTACCGGACCGACAGCCGCGGCGGATCGAGCACGGCCAGCGAGAGTGCAGGCGAGTCCAAGAGCGACAAGTCGAGCACCAAGACCGAGTCGACGACGTCCACCAGCACTTCCTCGACATCGAGCACGTCGTCGAGTTCGTCCTCGTCGACGACGTCCACAGCTGCTGCCAGCTCGTAGATTTTCGGCTTTGTCCACAGGCCCCGGCTATCCACAGCCGGGGCCTGTGGCGGCTCTTGGGGGTCCGCTCCCCCGCTAGCGTGACGCCATGCCTCAGCGATCATCGCGACTCGACGCCACTCTGCTCGATCGGCTTCTGCTCCGACCTGGCTGGACCCGGACTGCGACGGCTCGTCGCATCGTCGCGGGAGTACTCGCGCTCGTCGCGGTTGTCCTGTTCGTGAAAGACGCGTCCGCGAGTGATCAGGTGGCCGTCGTCGTGGCCGCTCGCGATCTCGCGCCGGGTGAGCCACTGACCGAAGCCGACGTCCGTATCGCCGAATTCGACCCCAGTTCGACGCCGTCCGGCGCTCTCACCGACGTCGCCGACGCGACGGATCACACCGTCGCAGGTCCGATTCGTGCCGGCGAGCCACTCACCGACGTCCGGCTGCTCGGTTCCCGGCTCGCCGGGGCCGCGCTGGGCACAGCCGACGCCAGGATCGTTCCGATCCGACTCACCGACGCAGGCGTGACGGATCTGCTGCGTGAGGGCGACACCGTCGACGTCCTGACCGTCGGCAGCACCGAGGATCAGGCAGCACGGATTCTGGCGACGCGATCGGTCGTCGTACTCGTGTCACCGAAGGACGCCCGCGAGCGCGGCAGCGATCGCGTCGTGCTGATCGCGATGCGTCCCGACGACGCGACGACCGTGGCCGCCGCGTCGTTGGTCAGCTCACTGACCGTGACACTGCACTGATCAGCCGATGCTGAAGGGCTGTCCCCACAGCGTGACGGTCGACGTCACGGTCGGCGTCTCGATGGTGACGTCGACGTACGAGCGGGCTTCGGCGAACCCGGCACAGCCTGCGACGCTCAGGGTCTCGTCGGCGTAGGTGAATCCGCCGCCGTTGCCGTCGAACGAGAAGGAATTGTCGACCTGGGTGGCGACGTCGACGCCGTCGATCGTGGCCGTGGTCTCGTCGCCGACCAGTTTGACGTCGTTCAGCTGACCGGGAGCGAGGTCGAGGTAGACGCCTGCACCGATGTTGTAGGTGTTCGGCTGGGTGCGGTCGATGCTGAGCGACAACGGGTTTCCGGGATCCATCTCCACGGTGTTGCCCTGTCCGAACGATGCGCCGGCGCCGCCGCCGATGCCTGCACCGAAGTCGACCTGGCATCCGACGAGGAATCCCGGCTCGATCTTTCCGCCGGTCGCGTTGGACGTCTCGACCGTGTAGTTGCCCGTGACCCAGACGTTGCGCTGTGTCGGGGTCGCGCTCATCGACGGCGAGATGAGTCCGCTCTGGCCGAAGCCCTTGACCGTGACGGTCGTGCCGTCGATCAGGGTCTTGCTGATCTCGTTGTCCGGCAGCGGTACGAACGTGTCGGCGCTGGCCGCACCCGCGGACCAGAAACCGATCGCGACGGCACCCACCGCACCGACGGCTGCCATACGAACAGCCGCAGTCTTGTTGTTCTTCAACGTCTTTCCATCCCGTCGTGAGGTTCGTGCGAAGTCTGGGGAGCGCATCGATCAGCCGATGCTGAACGGCTGGCCGTACAGCGTGCCCTTGTAGCGGTAGTTTCCGGTCAGCTCGAGCGTGGTGTACGCACGAGCCTGTGCGTATCCGCCGCAGTTCTGCACGGAGATGCCGACGTCCTGGTACTGGATGGCCGTCGTGGGGCCGGTGACGTCCTTCGACGCGATCTCGACGGCTGCGACCTCACGGTCCTGCAGCGGGATGTTGAACTCCGCGTCGCCTTCGATGGTGTTCTCGGTCCAGCCGGCGCCGCCGATGAGGAACGGGATCGGGAACAGCGTGACGATGTTGGTGTTGCCGCCTTCGATGCCCGCGCCCGCTTCGAGGCCGAGTTCGAGGTCGGTCATGTCGAGCTGGCAGCCGACGAGGTAGCCGGTCTTCAGCGTGCCCGTCGAGCCTGCGGGGACCTCGGCGAGAGCGGTGCCCGTTGCCCATGCGTTGCGGTTCAGACCGTTGAACGCGATCTGCGGGGCGACCTTGGCGGACTCGTCGAACCGGGCGATCTTGTACGGACCCGCGACCTTTTCACCACCCGGCAGCGGGACGAAGGTTTCGGCATTGGCCGCACCCGGCGACATCAATCCGACGGCTACTGCCGCTGCCGCACCGATCGAGGCCAGGCGGCCGAACCTGCGCAGCGCCGACGAACGAGACTTTCCCATGGTTCCCCTTAAAAGCACGACTCCGACTACCTCGAACCGAGAAACGAGGCACATTCTCCCGGGGAAGGATACGGGACGAATGCCTCACAGTCATTGACAAGAGTCCTTTATTTTTGCTGTATCCGGGAAATACATACATTTCCAAGCATCCTCACGTGGGCTAGCCTCGTGGGGAGCGTCAACATCTCGTCCGCACCATCGACATCCGGGAGGGTTCATGCTCAAGGGGTTCAAGGATTTTCTGCTTCGCGGAAACGTCGTCGACCTCGCCGTCGCAGTGGTCGTCGGTGCAGCGTTCACAGCCATCGTCACCGCGTTCACCAACAACATCGTCAACCCGCTCGTCGCAGCGATCGGCGGGTCGAACGAATATGGCTGGGGCTTCCAGATCACCTCCAGCCCAGAGACTTTCATCAACGTCGGCGCAGTCGTGACCGCGGCGATCAACTTCATCATCATCGCCGCCGTCGTCTACTTCGTCCTCATCCTTCCGGTCAACACCGCGAAGAAGCGCTTCGTCAGCCAGCCGGAGAAGGAACTGAGTGACGTCGACGTCCTCGTCCAGATCCGGGATATCCTGGCCGGCGGCACCGACGTCGGACGGAAGCTGTCGACGCCTGCCGACGACACCGGCGGCAGCGGCGAGGCCATCGGGGACACCGACGGTTCGGCGCCCAGCGGTCAGCACGCGAAGCCATAACTTTCGACGGAATCCAAAAAGCCCGCTTTCCCGTATTCACCGGGAAAGCGGGCTTTTCGTTCGAAATACTTTCCTGCGGGGGTTCAGTCGTCCTCTTCGATGCCGCATCGGACGCCTAGAAGGATGGTGAACTCGCCTTCGAACTCGTTCTCGAAGTCCGGCGGCCGCGTCGTAGGCGACTGACTCAATACCGTGCATTCATCACCCCCACCGATACGCGTGCTGACCACACCTTGATAGTCGGCCACCGCCAGCGTTCCGATGGCGTCATCCAACTCCATCCCCACCACGTACGGAGGTGGGCCGGTGGGCACAGCCTGAGCCACCCCACTCACCCCCAGCGCCAGCAACGCTGCCGCCCCCATCGCAAAGACACCCTTGTTCCACATCGCAGCCCCCTTGTCCGACGGACTGCGTGCGCGGCCCGGAACACGAATTCGTGCAATCTCGATTCACTCTCGCGCAGATCGAGTCCGTGCACAAAGGGCGAAAGACCCGTTTCCGCACTTGAAACGGAAACGGGTCTGGTCGAGCACAGCGCCGGGCGCCTACTAGTTGAGCCGCCACGGCGCGCCGTACGACACCACGGTGCTGCCGCTCGATGACACTGCCTTCACGTAGGGGCGCACAGTCACGTTGCCCAGAATTCCCGTAGCGGTCCCATGGACGTTCGCGAACTGGATTTCTGTGAGTTCTCCCGACGCTGATCCCGACGCCACCTCGACCTCGGTGACGCCCGGCCCCGGAGCGATTGCAGCATTGAAGCCGACCGTCGGCGCCGAGATGACCACCTTGGGCTTCACCGCGGAATCGATTGTCACCGTCGCCTCTGGTGTCTCGAACTCGAACGTCACCGAACCACCCAAGCTCATCGGATACGCAATCTGATATCCAGCACTGACAATGCCGTCGAAATCGACTGCGCTCGGGCCGGTCACCGCTACCGAGGCTCGTCCGTTGTGGAACCACTCGCGGGTTAGAGGACTGCCGTCAAGCGGCGCAACGCCATTGATGAACGTGTCCAGCTGCGTCACCTCGATGGTATTTCCGCTATCGGTGATGCCATTGACGCTGTCGACGCCGGCCTGCGCAACGCCCGCTGTCGCGAGAGCTGCGGCAAGTGCAACGACGCCGCCGCTCAGCATGCGACGGCCAATCCTGGGAACCATGTCTGGACCACTCCTTCTCTCCCGAAGCGCAAAATCGCCTCGGAGCAGAACATCGCGCGACGACAGCGAGATGCCTTTTGTTTACCTCGTATTCGAGGGCGGAGTAACCATAACCTAACCTAACTCGGTTCCTGTGAGTCAGCTAAGTGACCTGCACCACTTCTCGGAGTTCCAGGGGGCGGCCCGGGAAGTGTTGCGTAGCAACTGTTTTGTGCGACGCTTTCGCTCCTCGACACGACGAGAGCCCGTCGGCACCGAAGTCGGTGCCGACGGGCTCTCGTGTGCGCGTCAGCGAACGCGTCTAGATCTCGGGCGCTGGTCAGCCGAGGATCTGCGGGTCTCCATACGAGACAACGGAGCTACCGTCGTCAGCGGTGACCTTGACGTACGGGCGGACCGTCAGGTTGCCAAGCACGCCGGTCGCGGTGCCGTGGATGTTCGAGAACTGCAGCTCGGACAGCGCACCCGAAACATCACCGGTAGCAACCTCGACCTCCTGGGTACCGGGGCCGGGCGCGATGTTCAGCTGGCCGCCGGCTTGGGGAGCCGTTGCGACGAGCTCGTTCTCGATGGTTGTCGTCGTGACGGTGGCGGGCGCGTCGCCTTCCGTGCCGTCACCCTCCGTGCCGTCACCCTCAGTGCCGCCGTCACCCTCAGTGCCGCCGTCACCCTCGGTGCCGTCGCCATCCGTGGTGTCATCTTCGGAGTCGACTTCTTCGGTCTTCTGCGTAATCGTGGTAGATGCCTGAGGTGTCTTGAACGAAATGTTCAGCGAGCCACCGATGCTCATCGGGTACGCGAACTGGTATCCGACACTGACGGTTCCAGAGAAATCGTCCGCTGCCGCGACCGAAATGCGTCCGTTGTGGAACCATTCACGGGTCAATGGGCTGCCATCGAGCGGGACCACGCCGTTGATGTACGTGTCGGACTGCGTCACCGTCACGGTGTTTCCGCTTCCGTCTACGAACGAGTCGACGCGGTTGACATCCGCTTGCGCGACACCGGATCCGAGCACCGAGGCCATGGCTGCCGCAGAGACAACCGCTACCGCGCGCGAGCGCGCACCGATCTGCATGTTCAAAACACCCCTCACGTCCCGGACATCAACATCCGGTGTTCGAAACGGCCGCCATCCGAGAGCGTAGCCGACTTTAGATTACCTCAAGTTAGAGACTTGATTACCATACCCTAGAGACGGCCGAAATGGCGCGCTAGGTCCGATTAGTTCAGTTGAATTTCTGCAGCGGGAAATCTGCCAGAGTAATTGTGGCGCCTTCACTTTCACATGCCGCCGCGACGGCGTTGGAGTTGTCGACGAACGCCTGGCCGGACTCGCTGTCAGCTTCGGTCAATTGCAGAGAATCTACTGGCAAATCGGAAACTACCGCATTGATCTTCGATTGGACATCGCCGCTCGCTTGATCCGCAAGCGGTGAGAATTCGGCGCTCGCGGCATCCTTGTCGGCAGTCCATTTCTCGACATCGCCGTCTGCTGGGCCTGACGTGGTGAGCTCGGTGAATTCATTGTAGGCGGAGGCGAATTGCGTGCATGCTTCCGAGTTTGCACCTGAACCCGAGTCACCGGCGGACTCGCTGCTGCACCCAGCAAGCGCAAGCAGAGCCGAAACAGCAACTACAGGAATCAGTGTGGAGCGCATTGAATATCAGCCATTTCTCGCATACTCGAGCTTGGGAGCTCGGCGGGCGGTTCTGGAACAAGAAGATCGACATGCAAATCGGGCCCGACCGGAGCGATCCGGTCGGGCCCGATTCCATTCAACGGCAGTGCGTTGAGTTCAAGCTGTTTTCAACCGACCGAAATCAGTTGAAGGTCCACGGCTGGCCGTAAGCGACAGCAACATCACCGGTCGAGCTGGTGAGCTGGACGTACGGGCGAACGCGGACGTTGCCGAGAATACCGGTCGCGGTGCCGTGTGCGTTGGCGATCTGGATGGTGCCCGAAGCGCCTTCCGCGTCACCTTCGGTGCCCTGGACGTTACCGGAAGCGGCGACTGCGTCGACGATACCGGGTCCGGGAGCGATCTCTGCCTCGAATCCTGCCTGCGGGAGGATGTCGCTGATTCCGGCCTCGACGCCATCACCATTGAGTGTCAGTTCGAGAGACGGCGTGGAGTAGCCGAAGGTGATGGATCCACCAAGGCTGGCCGGGTAGCCGACCTGGTATCCCATGACGACCGTGCCCTCGAAGTCGTCGGCGTCAGGTCCGGTGACGTCCCAGCCTGCAACGCCGTTGGCGAACCACTCACGGGTGAGGGGGTTGCCGTCGAGCGGCGCAACGCTGTCGATGAAGGTGTCGGACAGCGACACGGTGATCGTGTTGCCGTTGGCATCCACAACCGTGTTGGTGCTGTCGACTGCGGCGGACGCGGTACCGGTACCGAGCACCAGGCCGGCAACCGAAGCGCCGGCAACAACCGTCGCGCCGATGGACTTCAGTCCACGGCTGCGCCGCGGCTTCTGGATCTCCGTCATTTAAATCCTCATCATGTTCAGTCCCAAGCGCGTTCGCACGGGAAGCTTGTGGCTTGCACCCTCGAGGCCAGTCGGCATGTTGCCGAAGGTTCCCGAGCAGAACTAGATCCTTGGGATCACGTTCGTAAGTAGTCCCGACACAGGGGCTCGGAGCGTGTGTTCCACGCCCTTGCTGCCGAAGCTGAGGGGAACATTAGAGGAGTTGCCGGATCGTGACAATCCCTACGAACCGGCGCCAAACATGGCCGAATCGTGATGTGTTTCCTGTGTGTGAACGGCTTTCACACCATACTTGCGAGTAACCTGCGTCACAAAATGGGCGTTGTTGCCGTTCCGTTACAAACCTCACCGTTAGTTGAAACGGCTCTGAAATGGGCAGACATTGCAGCGGACGAGCCGGAAGCGGATCAATCGGTCATTAGGGACGCACTTCTGCTCATCGTGATCCGAATCCGAAAGCTCGGCACCGCGGGCCGCGTCCCGCTAACACCAGGTAAACGTTCGCCCAACACGGATGTGATTTACATTCCCAAATGTGTTGTGGATCACATCACAAGTGGTGCGGGGGGCGCTCTCGATCGAACCAATCGTCCGTCGTGCCCTCGTCGCGGCGCGAGCGCTCATCGCTCGTCGTCTCGGGCAGGACGTCCCCGAAGATGCGAGCGAGCCGGGCCCGATCGATACGGGCCCGGCTCTCGTCGTTGTTGTTCTGTGTCATGTCAGGTGCGGTCAAGCATCGAGCCCGGACAGCTCTGCGATCACTTGGCTCGCCAGCGGGGTCAGGGTGGCCATGCCGTCACGAATCGCCGCGCGCGAGGACGCGAGATTCACGACGAGGGTGCTTCCCGACACTCCCACGAGCCCCCGAGACAGGCCGGCATCCATCGCCCCTGCGGCAAGGCCGGACGAACGCAGCGCCTCGCTGATGCCAGGAATCTCACGGTCGAGGATCTCGGCGGTCACGTCCGGGGTGACGTCGCGCGGAGACACCCCGGTGCCTCCGACCGACACGACGAGGTCGACTCCGCCGATCACCGCGGTGTTCAAAGCGTTGCGAACATCCACCTCATCCGACGTGACAGCCACGACTCCGTCCACCAGAAAACCTGCTTCGGTAAGGAGTTCCGTCACCAGCGGGCCGGTCGAATCCTGTCCATTACTGTGCGCGGTGCGGTCGTCGACGATCACTACCAACGCTCGGCCAGCCAGAGGGGTCTCGAGTTCCATACTGCTCACCGTAGTAGTAGCCCTCTGCTCGGTCTCACGCTGTGCGTAAATCGTTGCAACGGTCGCCAGGCGGTCGATGTCCGACAGCATCAGCGGCCTCCGGGGAAGCCAGGGATCTCGAACGGCGACTGTGAGCCCGAGGACGGCGTCTGCACCGACGCGGTCTGCGGCTCGGCAGTTCCCAGCGTCACGTCCACGGTCTTCTCGCTGCCACCGTCGGTGTAGGTGATCTTCACCGAGTCGCCGGGTGCGTGCGACCGCACGGCGGCAATGAGGGCGTCACCGCTCGAGACCACGCGGTCGTCGACCTTGGTGATGACTGCGCCCTTCGGAATGCCTGCCGACGCCGCCGGCCCGCCTTCGGTGACCTCGACGACTGTCGCGCCGTTGGCGTCGTCCTGCGACGGCACCTGCACGCCGATCATGGCCTGCGTCGCCTTGCCGGTCGTGCTCAGTTCGTCGGCTATCCGCTTGGCCTGGTCGACGGGAATCGCGAAGCCGAGGCCGATGGAACCGCTCTGCGTGCCCGAGGACTCGCTGCCACCGAGCGTCGCGATGGCCGTGTTGATACCGATCAGCTGACCGTCGGTGTTGACCAGCGCACCACCCGAGTTGCCCGGGTTGATGGCCGCGTCGGTCTGGATCGCGTCGATGACCGAGTTCTGGTTGCCCGACTCGCCGCTCGTCGACACCGGACGATTCAGCGAGGAGACGATGCCCGTGGTGACGGTTCCGGCGAGTCCGAGCGGGGAACCGATCGCGACGACCTGTTGTCCCACTTGCAGATTCGACGACGTCCCGAGCTCGATCGGCGTCAGGTCGGTCTTGCCTTCGGCCTTGATGACGGCCATGTCGGAGACCGCGTCGGCGCCGACGAGCGTTGCGTCGGCAATCGATCCGTCCGAGAATGCCACGGTCAGCTTGCCGTTGGCACCCGCACCCGTCGCCACGTGGTTGTTGGTGAGGATCAGGCCGTCGGAGGACAGAATGACGCCGGAGCCTTCGCCCTCTGCTTGGCTGCCCTTTACCTGGATCTGCACGACGCTCGGCAACACCTTGTTCGCGACGGCCTGGATCGAGCCGTCCGGAATGTTTGCGGCCGGCTGCGCTGCAGTGACAGTCGAGTTCAGCGAATTGGTGGCCGCGCCTGTGCCATTGGCACCATTGGTCGCCAAAGCGCCTACCGCACCGCCGATTCCGCCACCGACGAGAACCAGAGCGATTGCTCCGGCCACGAGAGTGGTGCGGCCCGGCCGACTCTTGACGGCTGCAGGGGCCTGCTGCGACGGCTGGTGATTCTGCGGCGCAGCGTGTTGCTGGTTGTAGCCGTAGTTCGGCTGCTGATAAGCGTTGTGGCCGTAGGCGGAATGACCGTATTGTCCGGCCTGCTGGCCGTACCCACCCTGCGGCGCGTGCTGCTGCGTCGGGAACTGCTGGGTCGAATTCTGCTGTGCCGGATTCTGTTGGGTCGGATGCTGCTGCGTCGACTCGGAGTCGTTCTGCTCGGAGTCTCTACGATCGTCGGTCATCGGCTTGTCGCTTCTTTCAGTAGAAACCTCGCCCTGAGAACGAGGTCGCCCGCCTTGTTAACGACTACTTTGCCGTGCGGGACTGAGAGCGCGCTGAGACAGAGCTATCAGTTTGCCGAGACTGTTCCAGACGGGTCGATACCACTTTCACCAGGCAAGACGACCCGAATCAGCGTCCCACCACGGTCCGAGACCTCGACGCCGATCGTCCCACCGTGCTTGATGACGACCTGCCGCACGATCGCGAGCCCCAGCCCGGAGCCCGGCATCGAGCGAGACGCCGTCGAACGGTAGAAGCGCTCGAACACCAGCTCGCGGTCTTCTTCCGGAATGCCCGGGCCCGCGTCGTCGACGGTCAATTCCATGAGCCCATTGCCGATCTGACGCATGATGACGCGCACCTCACCGCCACTGGGACTCCACTTGGCCGCATTGTCCAGAATGTTCAGTACGGCACGTGACAGTCCCGCCTGGTCGCCGTACACGAACCACGGTTCGAGGACGGCCCTGAACTCGATCTCGTTGCGGCGACGTCGCGCACGCTCGAGACTGCGTTCGACGGCGTCGGCCAGATCGACCCGCTCGAACACCGTCTCGGGCGCATCCTCACGGGCCAGGTCGACGAGATCGCCGACGAGCGTCGACAATTCCTGAATCTGTGCGACGACGTCGGATCGCAGTTCGGCCATGTCCTCGTCCGGAATCGAGGGCGCCCCAGGACGTCCCGACGCGATCAGCAGCTCCATGTTCGTGCGCAGCGACGTCAACGGCGTCCGGAGTTCGTGACCGGCGTCGGCGACGAGACGGCTTTGCCTCCCGCGGGATTCGGCCAGAGCCCGAAGCATCGTGTTGAAACTCTCGGTGAGCCGGGCCAATTCGTCGTCGCCGGTTACTGGAATCGGCGTCAAGTCATCGGTGCGCGCGACGCGTTCGGCGGCCGCGGTCAGTCGCGCGATCGGCCTCAGACCTGTTCTGCCGACGGCCATTCCCGCCCCTGCTGCGAGTACGACACCGCAGCCACCCACGATGAGCAGAACCCACGCGAGCCGGTCGAGCACTTGCCCTGTGGGAGAAAGCCTTTGGGCGATGACGATTGCGCTGCCGTCCATCGCACGCTGACTGAGGACGCGTTGTCCGTCGACCGTGCGCAGCGAACTGTCGACCTTGCCCTCGGCGACGGCGATCTCGTCCTCGCCGATCGGCACCTTCGAGCCAGGCGGGACGTACTTGGTGAGGTCCGGGAAGATCAGTGCGACGGACACATCGGTGCTGTACAGCGTCGCACCGGCCACGTACCGCGGGTCGAACGTGACGACGTTGCTGTTGATCAACGCGTCTGCGCGACTCCGCAATTGGTTGTCGACGTCGCCGTACAGGGCGCGGGACACCACCGCGTAGGCCGCGATCGCCATCACCGCGACGGCGATGGCCACCACCGACGCCGCGAGGAGCGTCACGCGCCAACGCAGCGACACCGACCGGGTCAACGGCATCGGGGGACGCATCGACGAGTCGGTGGTGAGTGGGCCAGGAGGCCGTCGAGCGAAAGGAGCGACCATCACGGAGGCGTTTCGCGGAGAACGTATCCGACACCACGGACAGTGTGGATCAGGCGCGGCTCACCGTCGGCCTCGGTCTTGCGACGCAGATACCCCACGTACACCTCGAGCGCATTGCCCGACGTCGGGAAGTCGTAGCCCCACACCTCTTCGAGGATGCGGCTGCGCGTCAGAACCCGACGTGGGTTCATCATGAGCATCTCCATCAGGGAGAACTCGGTGCGGGTCAGGCTGATCGACCGACCGCCGCGTGTGACTTCGCGCGTCACCGGGTCCAGCGAGAGGTCGGCGAATTCCATCGCTTCCGATTCTTCGCCTGCTTCCATCGCCGTGCGACGAAGAAGGGCGCGGAGTCGCGCGAGAAGTTCTTCGAGCGCGAAAGGCTTCGGCAGATAGTCGTCGGCACCCGCGTCGAGGCCTGCCACGCGCTCGGACACCGAGTCGCGGGCGGTTAGGACGAGGATCGGAAGGTCGTCGCCGGTGCTGCGCAGCCGGCGGCACACTTCGAGGCCGTCGAGGCGGGGCATCATGACGTCGAGAACCAACGCGTCGGGGCGAGCCGCCGCGATCTTCTCGAGTGCATCCAAGCCGTCGACAGCGAGTTCGACCGTGTAACCGTTGAAGGTGAGGGACCGCCGAAGCGAGTCTCGGACGGCTCGATCGTCGTCGACAACCAGGATGCGCATCGTTACAGTTTGGCCCGACGGACTGAGATATGTCTGAGAGGGTCCTAGTCTTCGGCGGGCAAACGTCGGGCAATGGGTAGATTCCAGCGTCGCCACAGCGCAAGAAGGCGCAGGCCGGTCGCGATGACGGTCCCCGCGATCAGTCCGATGTTCACGGGCCACCCGAAGCCCACGACGGCCGCTACCGTCGTCGAGCCGAGCAACGCGGGCACCGCATAGAGGTCGCGACGAAGCAACAACGGAACCTCGTTGACCAGGACGTCACGGATGACGCCACCGGCGACGGCCGTCGTCGCACCGATGAGGCAGGCAGCCAGTGAGCTGCCGCCGGTGTCGAGGGCGATCGTTGCACCCGTCGACGCGAACAGGCCCATTCCGAATGCGTCGAAGATCAGGACGCCTCGACGTACCCGGCTCATGGCGGGATGCGCGACGAACACCAGTAGCGACGACGCCAACGCCACCGCGATGTTGGGCCACTGGTCGAGCGACGTCGGCGGATGAATGCCCAGTAGAAGGTCGCGGATGATGCCGCCGCCGATGCCCGTCGTGATGCCGACGACGCACACGCCGAACAGGTCCAGGCGTTTCCGGACACCGATCAACGCACCGGAGGCCGCGAACGCGGCGATACCGACAGAACCGAGGACATCTACGAGCACGGGGTAATGGTCGCACTTGATTCGGCCGTGACCTCCGGGAGTCGATCGGTATGGGCTTGGTACCTCGAACGCTGCCGGCCGTCCCAGGTGCAGATGACGATGGGGACATGAGAACTTCGATGAGAAAGGTAGTGGCGGGTGTGGTGGTCGCGGGAGCCGTATCGTTCGGTGCGGCCGGGGTCGCACAGGCTGGTGAGCTGATCCGGGTACCCAACGTGACGGGGATGTCGGTGTTCGGTGCGACGGAAAGACTCAGCGAGGCCGGTTTCGACAATGTGATCGCCAGCTCCCCCGATGCGACGGGTCTGGTCGCCGGTACGACGCCCCGAGCTGGAACCTTGGCCGACGAGGACACGACGGTGATCTTGTTGGTGCCGAGCGACTGAGCTGCCGTCGTTGGCCGTAGTGGTCGTTCAGGGCCGGATGCGGCTTATCGGTCGACTACGTCATGGAACCGCGCCGCCTGCCTTTGCGTCTAAACCCTCGACAGCGACGAGGGGGGCCGATGCGGAAACGGTGGGCGGTGATCGCTGCCGGTTGCTTGATCGCCGGGTGTGGCGGTGGTGTCGATGGGGTCGAGGTCACGGGGGTGCCTCAGGAGCGTTGGGATCCCTGCAGCATCCCCGCAGACGCCCTCGCGGGGACGGGGTTGGATCCGGCGCTCGGTGGCGCTGGATGGGGTGAGGGTATCGAGGTCGATGACTGGTCACGCTGTGTCTGGGAACATGTCGATGGTGACCTGAGGTATTCGTTCACAGCATTGACGTCCACAATGTTCGACTCCACGGATCTTCGAAACAACACTCAATTTCGCGATTTCACCGAGACCACTTTCGGAGCCAGAACCGGATCTCTGCACTACTACACGTCGTACACCGAAGCCGAACGTTGCGGAATCGTTTTCGACACCGATCAGGGCGTGGTCAGTCTCTCTCTGACAAATGAAGGCACCACTCTGCTCGATTCCTGTGCAATCCTCCTCGATCACGCAGCGGACCTCATCGACTACTTTCCGCCCACTCAGTAAAGGGAACTTGCGATGTCACCCGAAGGCCTGCCCGCTGCATCGGCATATTGGACTGACTTAGCGGTCGCAGCGGACGAGGGGAACTTGTATCTCAATCCTGCCGCCGCACAGGCATGCGACAGCGCGTGCGCCAATTACATCGACAAACTGATCGCGCACCAGCGACTTGCCAGGGACCTCGCAGACGTTCAGGGGTTCGGAAGCCTTCCATCGGGTGTTGCACTCGCAGAACGGTTTTCGAAGAAGGCCGTCGACGCAGATGGAACTAATAACCTCGTCGACGTGCTGCAAAGTCACATCGACGTTGTCATGGCCATGCAAGCGGTATTCAGGAAGTTCTTCACCGACACCGAGAACACCGATGAGCAGAACGCGTCGGGAATCTCGGCGCAGGGCCCGAGGTAGCTCCGCTCCGGCTATGAACGACCGGGGCACCGCAGGCTCATGCGGAATCCTAATCCTCACTCGATGCATCGCGTGAGAATCGGGAATCGGGGTGAGGATTCGACCCGCCCCACCCCCCGCGCACCTTCGAGCCGACGCGCACGTTGCAACCTGCGCATCCGCTGCAACCTGCGCGCTTGGGGGGCGGCTACAGTTCCTGCAGCCGAACGGTCCCGTCGTCGGCGATGGAGAAGCCCGGATTGTGGCAGATTTCCCACAGCACACCGTTCGGGTCGGAAAAATGCCCGTGATACCCACCGAATGCAGCCTGTTGGGGCGGCTTCACCAGCGTCGCGCCGGCCTTGACAGCTCGGTCGACGATCGCGTCGACCTCGGCGGGACCGTCGACGTTATGCGACAACGTCAACCCGCTGACCTTGGCCGGACCGCCATCGTGCCCGAGGTCCTCCGTGAACTTCTGCGCGTCGAACAGCCCCATGACCAGCCCTGGGCCGATCTGAAAGAACAGGATTTCACCGGGGACGTCCAACAGGGCCGTCCAGCCGAGGCCATCGCGGTAGAAGGCGCGGGCAGCGTCGAGGTCAGGGGTCGCAAGCGTCGTGAAGTGAATGCGCTGATCCATCCACCCATTCTGACGGCTGAGGCCTCGGTCTGGCAGGCTTTGCACTGTACGAACTCCCACAGACCAGAGTGAGGAACGTTGCCGATCGTCGACAACGCTGTCTACGTCGACGGCGTGCGCACCGCGGACCCCGACAGCCTCGACCACACCTACGAGGCGATGCGCGAGCGCAACGGCATGGCCTGGATCGGCCTCTATCGACCCGACGACCATGAGATCGCTTCCATCGCAGCCGAATTCGGCCTGCACCACCTTGCTGTCGAGGACGCGATCGCAGCACATCAGCGGCCCAAGCTCGAACGCTACGGCGACCAGCTGTTCGTAGTGCTGCGGCCCGCTCGCTACATCGACGAGACCGAAAAGGTCGAATTCGGCGAACTCCATGTGTTCCTCGGTCCGGACTTCGTCGTCACCATCCGCCACGCCGAGTCCCCCGAGCTGGGGACGGTCCGCAAACGACTCGAAGAGACACCCGACCTGTTACGGCAGGGAACGCAAGCCGTCCTCTACGCCATTCTCGACCAGGTCGTCGACGAGTACGAACCCGTCGTGGTGGGGCTGCAGAACGACATCGACGAAATCGAGGACCAGCTCTTCTCCCGCGATCCCTCGGTATCCCGACGCATCTACACCCTCTCGCGCGAGGTAACCGAATTCCAACGCGCCGCCGCACCCTTGGTGGCCATGATCGAATCGCTCAAGCGTGGTGAAGACAAGTACGACGTCGACATCGAACTCCAGCGTAATCTCCGCGATGTGCTCGACCATTGTGTGCGCATCGCAGAACGTGTGGAAGCGTTCCGCGTCAACCTGCAAAATGCGTTGCAGACGAACGCGACTCTCGTTGCGCAACAACAGAACGACGAGATGCGCGCGATGACGCAGGTCAGCTTAGATCAGACGGAGCAGACAAAGAAGATCTCGTCGTGGGGCGCGATATTGTTCGCACCGTCGCTGATCGCTGCGATCTACGGGATGAACTTCGACTACATGCCAGAACTGAAGTGGCACATCGGCTATCCGCTCGCATTGCTGACGATGCTCGCCTGCTCCGGCGTGCTGTACCTCGTGTTCAAGCGTCAGAAATGGTTGTGACGCCCCGCCGAGCAAAATTCACCCTCCTATTGTGCGGTTCGAGCACCGAAAGCCACACAACAGGAGGGTAAATTTGCGACGGCCCGACGCCGAGCTTTCAAGCGCTATGTCCCCTTCACATTCAGGATCTGCCGCAACTCGTGCTCGATGTCGACGAGATCGACCGCGTCGGCCATGACGATGTCGATGTCCTTGTAGGCGTCGGGGATTTCGTCAACGAACTCTTCGCCGTCGCGAAATTCGATGCCTACCATTCGCTTCCGCAGATCCTCGACGGTGTAGCGCCTCCTCGCCTCGGTCCGCGAGAACCTCCGTCCGGCGCCGTGCGGCGCCGAGCACAGACCTGCGGCACTCCCCTTGCCGACGACGACGTACGACCTCGTCCCCATCGAGCCGGGGATCATCGCCTTGACGCCCTCGTGCGCATCGACGGCGCCCTTACGCGTCAGCCACACGTCCTTGTTTCCGTGCTTCTCCTTCACGGTGTAGTTGTGATGGCAGTTTAGTCGCTCGAGTTCGTGGTGATCGTCGACACCCATCCACTGGGCGAAGACGACAGCGAACCGGTCCATCATCTCGGCCCGGTTGAGGTAGGCGAACCGCTGCGCCCACTTCAAATCCTCGATGTACCGGCCGAATTCGGGCACTCCCTCGGGAATGTAGGCGAGGTCCTTGTTCGGCAGATCGATCCACCACTGCTTGCACAACCGCTGCGCAATCGCGATGTGCTTCTTCGCGATCTTGTTCCCGACACCCCTGGATCCGCTGTGCAGAAAAAGCCACACAGAATCAGTTGTGTCCAAACACAATTCGAGGAAGTGGTTGCCCGATCCCAACGATCCAAGCTGCTCACGCCACTTCGGCGAGTGCGACAGATCGACGCCGTTGGCCTCGGCAAGTCCCTCCAACTCCGCGAGCTTCGAGGCGGTGAAGTCCCATACGTCGAATCCACGGTTGTAGTTGCCCATGGACAGTGGGATAGCCCGCTCGATCGCCGCCCGGAGGTCGGCGAGGTTACGGTCCCCGAGGTCTGACTTAGTGAATCCCGTTCGTACACCGATCATTCCGCACCCGATGTCGACACCGACGGCCGCTGGTATGACCGCGCCGAGCGTCGGGATGACCGTGCCGACGGCACTGCCCATACCGCTGTGCGCGTCGGGCATCAGGGCGACGTGCGGATGCACGAAGGGCATGGACGCGGTCTCCCGCGCCTGCGCAAGCGTGTTGTCCTCGATGTGGTAAGCCCAGTTGAGCAGCTTCGAGCCCACCTTCTTCGGGGGCATGATGTTTCCTTTCAGCCCCCTCGGAGGAGGAGGCGCTATTCGAACAGTTGCTTCACGAACGGGATGGAATCCGCCTGTGACTGAAGTAGCGCACCGCTGTGGTCGGTGGGATAGGTGTGCAGACGGACGTCTTGGCCGTTCAGTTTCATCTGGGCGACAAGCGAAAGCGCTGCCGGCGCAGGCACATCCACGTCGGTCAGACCTTGGCCGATGAAGACCGGTCGGTCGTAGCCACTCGTCGGCACACCCATGTAGTCGTTGAGCAGGCCGTAATAGTCGGGAATCTGGTTGAGCGGTCTGGAGAACAGATCACCCGACACCAGGCCGTCGAACTCTTCCTCGGCCTCGATGACGCACAACGTTTCGGCTTTGTCGACTGCTTGCCTGCCTTCCTCGGTGAGGTACGAGTCGATGTCGACCTCCGGATGCGCCTCGCGCAGCCCCGACAGGATGTACAGCAGATACGTCGTCAGCGCTTTGCTGGCCGAGACCGGCAGCACACCGGGACCCAGTGGCAGCAGGGCCAATTCGATGTTCGCCGGAACCCCGGTGCCGACGGCGCCGCGGTAATCGAGTTCGGGGCCACCGTATTCCGTCGCGTAGCGGGCCGTTGTGATCGCTGCGCCACCGCCCTGCGACTGGCCGACGACGACCCACTTGTCGGACAGGGACGCGTCGACCGCTCGCGATGCCTTCACCGAATCGACGACACTGTGCGCGGAGACCTTGCCATCGAGATACGGCATGATGCCCGGTGTCCCGAGGCCGACGTAATCCGTCGCCGCGATGGCGTAACCCTGTCCGAGCCAGGCCCCCAGGTACTGTCGGTCACGCTCGGGATCGGCAGGGCCGACCAACGAGGGCGCGCACGCGTCGTCGACACCCGAGGTGCCATGCGCCCATCCGATGACAGGCCAACCACCCTCGGGCGCAGTGCCTTCGGGGACGAAGAACGCGCCGGTACTCAGTGCGGGCCGATTGTCCGACCCGACGGTCCAGTACGTGATGCGCTTGGCCTCGGCAGTGCCCGGAAGCCACAGCTCCGGTGCCAACTCCTCGACCGCGACGACGGTGCCCGGCGTCCGATCGACCTCGTCCGCGACTGCGGTGGTGGCACCGGCGAACACCAGAGACGCAGTCGCACAGACAGCGACGAGCGAACGAGAGAGAGTCGACATGGCAATGACAGTAACGCGCGTCGACCTGAAATTGCGCGTGATTTGTTATCCGGCACCGCCGCCGAACACCATGCCCAGCAGATAGGTCGCCCCGGCAGCTCCGTAGCCGATTGCGAGCTGACGCAACGCACGCTTGACGGGCGGGCCTCCACTCAGCAGACCGACCACCGCGCCAGTCCCCAACAGAGCAATGCCCACCAACACCGATGCAACCACTAGTGCCACATAGCCTTCCAGCCCGAACAGATACGGAAGCACCGGAATCACTGCACCCGATGCAAAGAAACAGAAGCTGGCCGACGCGGCCCCGAGGCCGGTTCCGACGGCTTCGTGTGCATCGACCGACGACTGCATCTCGTCGTCGGGACCGAGGTTCCTGAGCACTTCGGACGCGCGAGCTTCGGCCTCGTCGGGCGTCATTCCTCGTGCGCGATACACCAGCGCGAGTTCGTTCGCGTCGACGTCGAGATGCTGGACGGCTTCACGCGCCGACCGATCCGGCGACGACGCCTCCAACAACTCCCGTTGCGAGCGGACGGATACGTACTCGCCCGCGCCCATCGACAGTGCACCGGCGAGCAGACCGGCAAGGCCGGTGACCAGCACGATATGGTTCGACACTCCGCTTCCACTGATGCCCAACACCAGCGCGAGGTTGCTGACGAGCCCGTCGTTCGCGCCGAACACCGCGGCGCGGAACGTTCCCGACAGCCGGTTGCGACCACGCGCCGCCAGCGCGCGCACCACCTCCGCGTGAATCTGCTCGTCGGCCGTCATGGCCTCGGTGGCGTCGGAATCCGACGCGTACGGCGACCGCGTCTCGGCGCGCTGAGCCAACGCGAGCACGAACACCGAACCGAACCGCCTGGCCAGCAGGCCGAGAAGCCGCGTCCGTCGACTACCCGGCTGCGGATACCCGACGCGATCGCCGAGCAACCGTCGCCAATGTTCCTCGTGACGACCCTCGGCATCGGCCAGCGCGAGCAGGATCTCGCGTTCCTCGCCGGTGCGTCGGCTCGCGAGGTCGCGATAGACGGCGGCCTCGGCACGCTCGTCGGCGAGGTAGCGTCGCCACCTCTTGACATCCTTCGCGGAAGGTTCGGCCATAGCGCTCAACGTACCCAGGCGGACCCCCGCGAACGACCGAAGGCCTCCCTTGCTCACTCCGAGTGAGCAAGGGAGGCCTTCGGTCCGGTCGGCGCCCGGGCCTGGATACCAGCGAGGGCGCCCCTCGGTCACTCAGAGTGACCAGATGTCACCTTCGGTCCGAAAAGGGGGGCGGG